>JAEWRS010000455.1 GCA_023398855.1 Bacillota bacterium | reverse complement strand
CCTTTAGAGTGCCTCAGGAAAAATCGAAATGGGTGCAGGATATGCAGGGATACTTCCTGGTGATCAACAAACAACAGTTCGGATATGAGATGTGGGATTACGGGCCGCTGCCCAGGCTGTATGAGCTGGCCCAGGCCCATGGCTGCGATACGCTGGGACTTTTTGGGTGGTATGAAAGCGGCCATGATAATCAGTACCCTGATTTAGAGGCTGGAGTGTCTATGGGAGGCCGGGAAAAGCTGATGGAAAACATCGGAAAAGTCAAAGAGGCAGGGGGCCATGTAACCTTGTACCAGCAGGGCCACTTATTGGATCCTACGGCGAAATTCTATAAAATTAAGGGGCATAAGCTGGAATCGAAAAGCCGCACCGGAATGCCTTATTACGAATATTACTGTAAATCTCACAAAAGCTCCTTTTTAGGCTGTTACACCAATAAGCTGTTTTCCATCTCCTGTCCCTCCTGCCCGGAATGGCAGGATCTGATGGAGGAAAAGACAGATTTTGCTGCTTCCTTTGGCCCTGACGGTGTCTTATTTGACCAGATAGGCGGAATGCATCCTTATCCCTGTTTTGACGAAAGCCATCCTCATGAAAAAGGAAAGCCATCCCTGTCCTTAAGCGGAGGCAGAAGACAGCTTCTGCCCAGAATCCGCAGCCGGGCGAAATCATATGGGCAGGAATTTGCTTTTTTCAGCGAACACATTACGGATATCTATTCTGTTTATCTGGACTGCGTACACGGCATAAACTCACTTCCCTCAGAAGAAGGAGACAGAAAAGCCGCTGCAGACGGAGAGCGTTTAAGAGATGGAATCAATTATCCGGAGCTGTTCCGCTATACCTTTCCAGAGACCATCATAACCATACGGAATAGTGCGCCTTTTATATCCGTGAGAAAAGCAAACTATGCATGTACCTTTGGTTTCCGGTTCGAAATGGAAATCCGGTATCAGGATGACTGTGACGATATCCTGACAGACCGCTGGCCCATAGAACGAGAGTACGCGAAAAAGGTCACGGATCTGCGGAAAAAGTATTGGGATATTTTAGGTCACGGAATTTTTACAGATGAAGAACACTTAACAAACCGCAATCCTGCGATCATTGCAAAGGGCTTTCAAAAGGACCGTGCGCTGGCAGTTGTTCTGTGGAATGATACAAAAGGCAGCGAAGCAGTCTGTGTGGAAGCGGCCGGCTTCCGGTTAAAGGAGGTAGCCGGTATTCACGGAACGGGAGACGGGCTTCCCGATCGGATGGAAAGCCAGGAACTGCTCATAACTATATATGAGAGGATATAAGGTATATGTAATTTGGAGGACGGCGATATCGCCGTCCTCAAGCCATATCTCCATAATCTTAAGGAAACCCAATCTTCCAAAGGCTAGTTTGGCATTTTCCATTATTGCTCCAGCTCAAATTGCACTATGTCCACCAGATAAATTGCATCCGTAATGATGCTGGAGAAAGATTATTTTCTGCCTGCGGAAGATATAGACAGCCTTACGTTATATACCTTGTCATTTCCGGAATTTTTAGAAGCCTATGAAAAATGGGAATTGTACAATGAGATTGATTTTGACTACAGTAGAGCAAGTATCTATACATGGTGGAAAAAGTATATTCTTAAAGGAGCTACTGCACTTATGAGTACTGGTGACGTTCCCCGTGGAAAATTACCCAAAGGAGAACCTGTCTCTTACAAAGAGGCTGAACAGCTGAAAACTCAAATGCAGAATATGCAACAGGAAATAGATATTTTAAAGGAGGTATAAGATTGAAAACGCTTTAAATAAATAGCGGTCTGGCACGGCAGAGGGAGTATCCGATTAAGGATATGCTGTATCAGGGTTTATAAGAAATTCCAGGAGAGTATATTTCAATAGCTGATAACCGTTACAGAATGAACAGGCATGAGAAACATTAGGCCCAATGGAATAACATCACACCAATATCACCCAAGTTTACGGAAATTGCCTCTATAGTTAAGAAAATTAAGTCATGACCGTCAAAAACACAAACCTGGCAAAATCACTTGAATTAAAATAAAGTAAATGTTATAATCCTACCAACATATCAGACGAGAGAACAATGGAGTCTCAAACGTACACAGTACGTTTGCGGCTCTTTTTGCTTTTGGTCCGGCATCAGCCATATCCATAAAGCAAATAAAGCTCTTAAGGAAAACAAGGAGGTTTTTCCTGTATTTTCGGGGAAGCCTCCTTGTTTTGTTTTTTCTATTCGTTTGTATGATAACAGATTGAGGAGGAAGGGACTATGAAAAAAAGATTTTTATCTGTAACTCTAACTGCAGCAATGACGGCAGCTCTTCTTGCCGGCTGTGGTTCGTCTGCTCAGCAGAGTGCTGCAGGTGGAAGTACAGCCGCTGCCGGTTCGGAAGCTTCCCAGGGAGCAGTGCCCTCTGGGAAAACCATTAAGATTGGTGTGTTTGGTCCTGTTACAGGAGGCTCCGCAGTGTATGGAGAAGGTGCACAAAATGCCATAACCATGGCAGTGGAAGAAATCAACTCCGGTGATTCCGGCTTTAAAGTTGAGATTGTAAACAACGGAAAGATTGTGGATGACGGCGGAGATGCCAAGCAGGCAATCAATGCTTATAACAGTCTGATGAAGGAAGGTCCCAGTGCTATTGTGGGAAGCTTTTTTTCCTCAGTTACCCTTCCGGTTGCCGAGCAGGCTTCCAAAGACAATATGCTCCTTCTGGCAACAGGAGCTACCAATAAAGATGTAACCTTAA
Source organism: Bacillota bacterium (assembly GCA_023398855.1). Lineage (GTDB taxonomy): Bacteria > Bacillota > Clostridia > Lachnospirales > Lachnospiraceae > Lacrimispora. The sequence continues at coordinate 3,372 of JAEWRS010000455.1, read as the reverse complement.
AAGGCGCCAGTATATTCAGGAATTGTTTTATTGACCCGTATCAGGGAAAAATGGCCTCACAGTTTGCAAAGGAAAAGGGCTGGACTAAAGCTGCCATTATTTATGCCAAGGATGATGATTATTCCAACGGCTTAAAGGATGCATTTATTGATAATGCAAAAGCAAACGGAATAGAGGTGGTTTATGTTGGCGAGTGTACTACAAAGGACACAGACTTTTCTTCCCAGACTTCCCAGGCAGTGGCAAAAGGAGCTGATTTCCTGTTTTATCCTGCATTCTTAGATACAGTTCCCCTTCTGGTAGGTGCGGCAAGGGATGCTGGCTTTGACGGAGCAGTCATGGGCGGAGACGGATGGGATGGAACGGATACGGCAGGCTTTGAAGATAAATTTGAGAACTGCTATTTTACTAACCACTATTCTTCAGAAGATACCTCCCCGGCTGTAGTCAATTTTGTATCCAAATATACGGAAAAGTATGGTACGGAAAGCCTCAATGCCTGTGCGGCTCTTTACTATGATGCCATTTACATGCTGGTGGATGCAGCCAAAAACGGTGGAGCAACGGATACGGCGTCCCTGGTAAAGGGAATGACTGGAATGACTTTCACAGGGGTGGGAGGTACCTTTACAATGGATGGAAATGGTGACCCGGAAAAATCCGTTGCAATCAATACCTTTGAAGCCGGTAAGGTGAAATGGCTTATGACCCTTTCACCGGAAGGAACAAAGAAATAATTCAGCATTCATCTGACAGAAAGGATACAAAATGATAGGGAGATGTGCATAAAGGCCTGAATGGCCTTTGGTGCACATTTTCCTTTTGAGAAAGGAAGATCCTATGACATTTTCATTATTCTTTCAAAGCCTGATAAACGGACTGAACCAGGGTGCCATCTATGCTTTGATTGCTCTTGGCTATACCATGGTGTACGGAATCATCCGTATGATTAACTTTGCTCATGGTGATTTTATCATGATAGGAGCTTATACCATGTTTTATACCATTCCTTTGATGATCCATGCAGGAATGCCTGCATGGATTTCCGTTTTCCTTGCTGTGGTCATATGTGGGCTGGTTGGGGTTCTGGTTGAGGTGATTGCCTATAAGCCGGTACGCAAGGCCGGCTCCATGTCAGCTCTTATTACAGCACTTGCCATGAGTCTGTTTCTTGAAAATCTGGCCATGGTTCTCTTTGGAGCAAAGCCTCATAATGTCCAGAAAATCTTTGATTTGCCCACTGTAAACGTGTTGGGAGTGGCCCTCCCTTTAAATGTTATTTTAACCATTGGTATCGGAGTGGCAATGATGGTAAGTCTGCAGGTATTTATAAAAAGTACCAAGATGGGGAAAGCCATGCGGGCAGTGCCTCAGGACAGGGATGCTTCTATTCTCGTGGGAATCAATGTTAATAAGGTAATTACCTTGACCTTTGCCATTGGTTCCGCACTGGCAGCAGTCGCTGCTCTTATGTATTGTGCCAAATATCCCCGCGTTACCAATGACATGGGTTCCATGATGGGACTTAAGGCCTTTATTGCTGCTGTCCTTGGAGGAATCGGGATCATTCCGGGCGCAATGCTTGGGGGAATTCTGGTGGGACTGATTGAGATATATGTAAAGCTTTTTGCGCCAGGCTGGTATGAGGCGATTACCTATGCCATTCTCATTGTGATTCTTTTGGTAAAGCCGTCCGGCATTCTTGGCAAGAATGTGGGCGAGAAAGTATAGGGGGGAGAATGATGGAAAAACGGTTTAAAGTTTCTTATTTCCTTAATTTCCTTGGAGTTTTGGCAGTGTTTCTCCTGTTTGTCCTGCTTTTTGAGAACAATGCTTTTGGCATGTCCACCCAATATATCAAGGGAATCAGCACCACAGCCTGCTATACAATCATTATGGTTGCTTCATTAAATCTGGTGGTGGGCTGTATGGGTGAATTTTCCCTTGGTCATGCAGGGTTTGTATCCGTGGGAGCATATGCTTCAGCCATTGTGTCCAATGGGCTTGCCGGAAAGGGTCTGCCGGATATTGTCTTATTCCTGATTGCTCTTCTTGCGGGGGGAATTGCAGCAGGTATGACAGGAGTTCTGGTTGGTATTCCGGCACTGCGTTTAAGAGGGGATTATCTTGCCATTGTGACCATTGCCTTTGCTGAAATTATCCGTGTTCTTTTCTGCAATCTTTCTATTACCGGAGGCGGAAAGACTATGAGCGGTATTTTAAAGCTTTCTAACTTCTACTGGAGCTTCTGGATTATGGTGATTTGCATTACCGTTATGTACATGTACGTACGCAGCCGTTTTGGCAGAACCGTGAAAGCTATTCGGGAGGATTACATAGCTGCGTTGGCATCAGGAATCAATGTGACTTATTATAAAGTGCTTACCTTTACTGTTGCCGCATTTTTTGCAGGAATCGGAGGAGGAGTTTATGCCCATTACATGACAGCAATGATTCCTACGAATTTTAATTTTATGTACTCAGCAGAGCTTCTCTCAGAGGTGATTATCGGAGGAATCGGTTCCATTACCGGCTCCATGATCGGAGCAGCTTTTCTTTCTTCCCTTCCAGAAATGATGCGTCAGTTCTCTCAGTACCGTATGCTGGCATATTCTATTGTATTGGTACTGGTTATGATCTTTAAACCGGGTGGTATCTTCGGGGCATGGGAATTTTCCCTTATTCGTGTTTATGAATGGCTGAAGGGTAAAAAAGATACTTTTAAAAACACGGAAGGAGGAGCATGAGGATGGCAGAGACAAAGAGGACCATGCCTGTATTAAAGGTACAGAATTTAGGAATCCAGTTCGGCGGTTTAAAAGCGGGGGACAGCTTTAATATGGAAATCGGAGAATCGGAGCTGATCGGGCTGATCGGACCAAATGGTGCGGGAAAAACCACAGTGTTCAATATGATCACCGGTGTTTATAAACCCACGCAAGGCTCCTTTTACCTAAATGGCCAGCGTATGAATGGAAAAAAGACCCATCAGATCGTTGAAGCTGGAATTGCACGAACATTTCAAAATATCCGGTTATTTAAGAAAATGACAGTAATTGACAATGTAAAGGCAGCAATGAACGCCAGGCTCTCTTATCACTTATGTCATGCCATTTTTCGTACCCCGTCCTTTTGGAAACAGGAGGAAGAGGTGACACATAAGGCCAGGGAACTTCTTGAAATCGTCCATTTGAATGGAAAAGAGGATTATGAAGCAGGAAATCTTCCGTATGGAGAGCAGAGGCGTCTGGAAATAGCCAGAGCTTTGGCCACGGATATGAAGCTCCTTCTTCTTGATGAGCCTGCGGCCGGGATGAACCCCACGGAAACAGAAGAATTATTGGCCATTATTAACTACATCCGGGATAAATT
>JAEWRS010000352.1 GCA_023398855.1 Bacillota bacterium | reverse complement strand
GGGTAGAGCTGGTGAGCGTCAATACTTTAATATCCTTACCTGAAAAAAGAATATTTGTCCTCAATGTCTTAAATGCTTCGTTTGCCTTAAAATCAAGTTTATCTTTTCTGCGGAATGAAACCTTTCTCATTGACCTTTCCCTCCTCTCCTAACGCTCCTCTTACGCCTTTTTTTCTGCAGGGAAGCATTTTCTTCAAATAGCGGAATCGCAGCCAGAGTATTCAGCCCCAGGTACTTTTCCACGTCCTCAGGAGTTTTAACCGTGTCATTCATAACAAATAACACCAATATCATTAATGCAGATAAAAACACACCGACAAAACCGCCCAGCAAAGAACTCTTTGTCACACTAGGTCTGGTTTTATCAGTCGGCAAATATCCTTCTTCAACAATATTAGGCGGAACGGAGTCCATGATTTTTGCCATCCTGGCTGATGCCACTGTTGCCACTTCATCAGCAATGCTTTTAGCCATGTACGGATCTGAATCCTCAACCGATATGGTAAGAATCCTGGTATCCGCAGGATTTTCCACCTTAATTTTACCCACAAGCTGTTCATGAGACATATTTAAATCCAGATCTGAAATCACCTGGCCGGTCACAGGTCTGCTGGTCACCAGCACTTTATAGTCCTTTGTAAGCTGAGTTCCCAGCTGCAGATCCGTCAGAGAAGTCAGTGTCGTAGTCTTATTGACTATATAGAGCATGGTAGAGGAAGTATAAACAGGCTCCAGAACCATTGCTGCAAACAGGCCGAAGGATACAGCCCCCAAAATCCCGGTCAATAAAATAATCCATATTTTCCGCCTCAAAACATAAAATAACTCAATTAAATCTATTTCAATCTCATCGTCCTGATTGGTTCCCATAACTTTCTCCTCAGTTAAATAATGATATCATTCAACACGGCAATCCCATTTTGATACAAAATCTTTTGAACTGACTGGGAATCGCAGTTATGCATCACCCATTCAGCCCCTTTTTTTATATCAGGCTGCCTGTACATCATGCCGTGGCTGTCTGTCGCAAGAAAATGAACCAGACCGGATTTGCATAGCTTTTTTACAAAAGCTGTTTTCTGATTTAACACGCCTCCCTTTAAACTGGAGGCATTCACTTGAAAATATGCTCCTAGATCCTGAATATCACGAATTCGCTCCTGTCTTTTATGGAGACACAGATAGCGTTCCACGTGAGCAAGTATCGGATTATATCCCCTTGCAGACAGTTTTCTCACCGCATGATATAGCTCCTCATAAGGAACGGAGGGCAAAAACTCAACGAGAATATAGCTTGTCCCTGAAATGGTCCATATTTCCCCTGCGTCCAGCCGTTCCTCAAGGCTCTCGGAGTACATGAGCTCACACCCCAGATAAAGTTCCATCTCTTTTCCAAAATCAGTTTTTGCCAGCCTTACTTTTAGTTCATCAAAAGAAGCCTTTATATTCTCTCCTTGCTGAGGGGTGATATCTGCCGTCACATGAGGGGTACAAATGACCCACCTGACATTTTGGTCATACTCTTCTTTTAATGCAGCCAAGCTTTCTTTTATATCCTTTGATCCATCATCCACTCCAGGTACTAAATGGCAGTGTATATCAAAAAAATATATCTGTTCCAAGTTATTTGCCCTCTTTCCATGCCTTTACAGCTGCAAGAACCATACAGGCCAACAGTATTCCGATCCCGCAGACAACAGTTCCGGCCTTCCATATCCTGCTTTTATAGATTTCAAAAAATGAATTCATAAAAGGAGGACTGATTACCCCCATCCGGCCTGAAATAACCATATTGCTTCCGGTAAAGACCAAAAAACCCACCGCGCTTCCCAATATCATTCCTTTTGCTCCCAGAGACACGCCCCGGTATTTGTAATGATGGAGAAAAACCAGTATGATCTGTGCCGCCGCAAACAAAAGCAATGAAACAGGCAAAAGAAAAGCTGCTGTCTTTGTATAATCGCCCTTTAGCTGTAACCACCACGGGGCAAAGGGCCATTTTAATAAAGCCGTATATTTCTCGTCCAGGCGCCCCATCAAAAGATCAAGCCCTGCTTCCGCCTCTTTTGTCATTGATACAGACTGCCCTTGTAAATATTTCTCAATATCAGCCTTTAATGGTTCTATTAAAACAGAAGTATCAGCTTTATAGATTCCCTGTCTCAAATCATTTTCCACCTGCTGCCTGGCCGCTATCACCACCCTCTCGTAGGTGAGAGACTGGTCCATGATGCTGTTTGGGATATTCAGCAGTGAAAACGAGATCGAGGTGTCCTTCCTCAGTTCATCATAAGCAAATGTATAATATCCTGTTTCAGACAGATTACTGAGAATGGCATTTTTCTGAAATGCACCAAACCAGCCTCCGCCAATCAGGCATAATAAGAATGCCTGAACCGCAATGGCCGCTGTCAGAATATACTTTAAAAGCTTGCGCAGCTTACGATGACTGTGACTGATTAATAATCTCTTATGTATTGACACAACAAGCACCACAGCAATTGCCAATGCAGAGACTGCCAGACAAGCCCACATCATCTTATACCGGACATGAAAATTCTGCATCCGGGCATCAGTATCTTTGTATAAGTATTCGTAGGTCTGAGGAGGTGCCTTGTCTACCAGCTCAAGGATAGATATTGCCGAAGAGGTTTTCTCTGCTCCCGGCTTCTCTTTTGTACCCTCTTTTCCCCCACCGGAACTGTCTTCCTGCCTCGCCGCTGACTCTTCCTCCTGCTGTGTTCCCGGGTTCTCTGGTTCCTTCTGGTTTTCTTCTGTATTTTGTTTTTCAGTATTCTTTGTGGGCGTACTGCTTTTCTGCCGTCCAGCCTCCTCTTTTGAAGGAGTCTGGGAAGTCTCTGCCTGCGCAGCAGGCTTTCTTCCTACCTCTACTAAATAACCGCTTTCCACCCCGGTCTGTACATTAGAATAAATCTCAGATATTGCTGCCTGGGCCTGTTCTGCAGTTAATTCCACATCATCCTGTGACAGATAATTTCTTACCGAGTTAATGTATTCCGGTTTGACTTCATAAATTATTCCGTCTTTCTCAAATTGCCCGCTTACCGCGGATATGACAGACTGCTCATTCCCATTAATGGACCCGGCAAATGCAGTCAGGACTGTACCGGCACTTATGATAAATGTTATTCCACAAATTATCCATCTTTTTTTTACTCTCATGCCGCTCCCCATATTTAAAATAGGGCGGTTCCTGTGAGAGCCACCCTATCTAGATACCTTTATGTAAATTTACTTGCCTACAACAGAGTAATTTATTGCTCCATTATCTGTAACTACTGTTATATGCTTATCATTTAAGATACTGATTATTTCGCTGACTGTCTTAGCATTATAACCTGCTGCTAACACCTCAAAGTCCTCAGCATTAGCTTTCGAAAGCATTTGCTTACCGATTTTCACTCCAATAACTGCACTATCGTCCAGGATTTTTGTTAATGCAGTCTGAACATCATCAATAAATCCAGTATCAGATACAATTGCATCTTTACTTTCGGAATTTGCATAAGTGAAATTAATCGTAGTTCCAACTACCTTAATATCCTTAACAACCTCTTCGTCTGTAACAACGCCTGCAAACGCTTCTTCAACAGTCTTTTTAGCCGCAGTAACTTCTGCTGTGTCCTTTGTACTGTCTCCTCCTGAACCGCCGCTTCTGCTTGAGCTTGAATAACCGCCGCCGCCAAGAACTACATCAGTCTGGTTTCCGTTACTTCCAAAAGTCTGGGAAGCACCTACGGTTGGTTTACCGTTTGTTGTTCCATTCTCAGTAAAGTTATAATCCACTTTACCAATCTTCATGGAACCTGAGAACAGAGAGCCATCCGCATTCATGTAATAAACTTTGTCATCAATTTTAAGCAGACCAGTCTGCATAATTCCATTGTATGCAAAGAAATACCACTTGCCATCGGTATCCTTAAACCAACCCTTCTGTGCAGTGCTGTTGGCATCAAAATGATACCACTTGCCGCCTTCCTGGAACCACTTGTTCGCCTGCCAGCTTCCATCCTCGTTTTGGTATTTCCAATCGGAACCGGATTGAACCCATGCTGCAGACGCTGGCAATGCACTGCCAACAGTGATTGCTGCCGCTAACGCTGCTACTATTAGCTTTTTCATCTTCATAATGTTTCTCCTTTCACTATCCTACCTTCAATTTTGTTACAAAGTAAATTGATGTTTATATTTTAACCCTTTTTTTGTAAAAATGCAAGGATTATACTTTTTTAGCAGCTATTTCCTGCATATTATAAGCATTTTTTATCATTATTACCATATTTCTCACTTTTTCTCTTAGTGTTTTCGTGTATATTTATATGATAAAATCTCTATTTTTATATAAAAGTATAAAATCAGAGACGGTTTTTAAGGTACAATACTAAAAAAGGCCAATTTTTCTTTCTATTTTTTTGTATTTCTTTTTACTATTTGCTGTTTTGTAACCATTTTTATGGTATACACTAACCTTGTTTTTTTAAATATACATATCATATGCATACTATTTTAAAAAATATAAAAAGAAGATATCCTATTAATGTTCCTATTACATTCATTACTACATCGTCAACCTGCATGTGACCTCGCTGGGAAAGATATTGCGCATATTCCAGGCATACTGAGAAGAGAAAACCTAATGGAATACAACACAAGGCGTTTTCTGCAGTGTTAATAACCTTTGGAAGCAGAATTCCAAAGGGGATCATCATTAATATATTTTCGACTACATAAGCCTTACTCTGAACGCTGCCTTGCCATGTTTCTCCTAAAATTAAGCTGACTGTGCTCCTGGAACCTGGGGGACGGGAGAAGTAGGTTTGTTGTAATAGGGTATATATGTATACGGTAAATAGGGCCAGGTATATTATCTTGGTTGGAGATATGAACTGGCGTTTTGTGAATTGGAAGAATAAGTGATTTATTAATATTAGTGTGGCTATTAGTATTGCACTGTATATTAGACCTTTTGGTAAGTATGTTAGTGGTTCTAATATGTCTTTCGCTATTATTTTATAGAATAAGCACATACAGGCCTCAGCTTTTCTCCTTAAACGGACAGACTTTCAAACACAAATAGCATCTGACGCATTTTTCTTCATCCACCTGTGGATACTCAAAGCCTTCCTCGTCCTCGACCATAGAGATGGCATATTTAGGGCAGATAGCATAACACGCCGTACAGCCGCAGCATTCTTCTTTCCTATTGTATAGTATAGGTTTTTCCCACATTCTCTCAGCTCCTTTAAAACCCAATCACTTTTAACACACTCTGGCATCCTAGTTTCTCTGCTACTTTTCTTGTACCCCACACAATCAAATAACTGCCAATTGCAGTCATGACAAAGCAGGCCAAGAAATAAGTAATCCATATCTGCGAAAGCCAAGTCAAGGATACAACTTTCTGGGCAACCATCAATACCAACATGTGCGCATAGAAGATTCCGTATGAACAATCTCCAATCGAAGCTAGCAGCCTATTAACGCCATGCAAGTCGTTCTGGTCAATTTGACCCGTCGTATTCTTTCCTTCCTTATTTTTCATGAGTACTAGAGCAATAACACTAGTATACAGAAAACTTCCAAACCTGATCTGGCTTGATGCAAATCCTATAGCACAGCCGACCTGCAAGAGAACTACAGCCTCTACCACAGACACCCCTAGCGCAACCACAATCCACCAGTTTCTCACCCTCGTAATAGCTCCAACCAGCTTTCCCTCACGGCAATCCAGGCCCATAAGGTAGAACAGGAACCACGCCGGAAATAACGTCTCATAAAGCCTTGGCATCTGCCCCACATATAAATTGAAAATATATAAGCAAATCAGGTACAGCGGAGTCACTGCGAACATCCATTTCCTCTTCTTAATTTTCACCAGCCACGGAGTAAGCAGCGTAAGCTGTACAAGAACAACGATATAATAAAATGGACCGACTGCTTTTCCGGCACAGAAAGCATATATGATATGGCGAACACTTACATTTCCACACAATACAAAATCTTTAATCAGGTAAAGACTGCTCCACACGAAATACGGCAGTAACAGCTCCCCCCCCCGATGCAGAACATACATGCATGCATTTGTCCTAATTATCCTGCTATTAACGAAATAGCTAGCCATGAAGATAAAGATCGCAACAGGGAAGTTGATCATCTGCCGTAGAAGAAGCCATGCGTAGGTATCCGTCACAGAAAATTCTTGACCTGTTGGACAGTGAATCATAATGACTGCAAGGATTCAGATTCCGCGAACGACCTGCCAGTATTGAGATTTCGGTATATTAACCTGATTCCTCATAGTTTTCAACAACCTTTCCTTAAGTAGAAAAACTCTTCTCTTTAATCACATCAACAACCTTTGCAACATGCTCCCGGCAGGTCTCCTCGAGCCCAACCTCAACCATAACTCTGACCACCGGCTCCGTTCCGCTCACCCGAACTAGTATGCGCCCTGTTTCGCCCAAAACCCTTTCCACTTCTTTCACTACCGCCTGCACATCAGGATCATCCTGTGCGGCTTTCTTATCAGTCACCCGGATATTCTCCAACACTTGCGGATAGATTTTCAGCGATACCGCTAACTCCGATAATTTCTTCTTGTCCATGATGATCTGCATCATCTTAAGGCTCGTGAGAATACCATCACCAGTCGATGCATATATGCTGAAGATGATATGGCCGCTCTGCTCTCCGCCGATACGGCATCCGTTATTGACCATATACTCGTAGACTTATTTGTCACCTACAGCTGTTTTCGCATAGCCGATGCCCAACACATCAAAAGCTTTGTAAAGGCCGAAGTTCGGCATAACCATAACCTTCGTGACAACAGTGTTTTGTAGCAGTTTGCCACGTTCCTTCATGTAGCGGCCATAAATATAGAGAATGTGATCGCCGGTTATTACATTGCCCTTCTCGTCAATACACAGGCAACGGTCAGCATCTCTGTCGTAGGCAAAACCGACAACCAGACCTTTTTCTACCACGAGCTTCTGCAAGCTCCCGATGTGTGTGGAGCCATTTAACTGGAATACTCAGGCGGAGTACATAAAGCAAGAAATCTTCGCAAAACTTATCGTGTATAACTTCTCTGAGATAATTGCCTCCCAAGCTTCTAACTCAAAAAATACTCAAAAGGAGAACAAACACAACTATAAGCTTATCTACTCTATGGCTTCTAAAATCTGCCACAAGTTTTCTAAATCCATTGCTGATGCACATCCACCCGATGTCATTGGCTGGATACAACGATTCCTAAGTGTAGATAAAGACGAAGATTGTGCCTTCCCACGTAAACTTCGGGGTATCGGCGCAGTCAGTTCTCATTATCGCGTAGCCTAACTAATACCGTAATTATAAACCTTTTGAGACAGATTTGTAATATGTCTATTTGTGTTGCCTACTTTTTTCTTTTTACGTCGGTGAAATTACTTTACACTTCTTTAATAAGTTATTCGTTCTTCTTGCCATGACATCAATTAATCTTTGTATTATCGAACAGAAATCAAACAATTATCTAAATGGTATTGCCGGTTATATTATTGAAAATAATGTTCTTGGTTGAATAGATAACACTCCAAATTAGATAAGGCAGCAGCATGTACCCCCCTTTTTTTTGGAACATCATCCATTTTCCCTGGATTAATAAAATACCCAGCCATAAAAATAAATAGTGCTACTGGGAAATTTATTATCTGATGTATTCCAATCCAGCTGCTAAAACTTACAATATCATAACTTTGTCCCGTCAAGTAATGAATCATGATAACTGCTAAAATGCAGATATCATGGATCATCTGTAAATATTGTGATCTTTTTCTGCCATAAACAACCCCTTCTTAAAATCTGCATAATCGTTACCTGTTCTTCCTAAGATTTTACCTCCCGAGCAATTTACTTATACCACTTTTAAATTTACTTTTTACCTTATCTTGTAAACTCAATTTTAAAAGATCAGTAACTATGCTATCAATTTGTTCTCCTAAGTAAAATCGCTTAAAGAACTCCGCTCTTTTAGGAGTTTTAACAACAGTTTTTATAATGGACGGATTATAACTTATTGCTTTATCAATATCAGCTACTTTATATTCGAATTGACCAGATATTTTTTCAAACAGTCTTTGGCCTTTACTCGAATGAATTATGACTAATGAGGTGCCCTTGTTGTCATCCATGTCTGGTTGGATATCCCACACTCCCCAATAGTCTCCCAAAGTTACATCTGTTTTTCTATCTATTCCCTTAAAAGAACATTCATAACACGATGGTCTGAGATACAAATCGCTAGTAAATCCTTTCATAAAGGATATATTGGATTGTGAAATTGTCTTTTCTTCATTAGTGTTTTCAAATCTCCACGAATACTTGTAGTTCGACCATCCGCTGGATTTATCACGCATGTTTATGTTTTCTAATGGTTGAAGATGCTTTTGTTCATCTAAATACCTTTTTAACACTTTAGCACTAGGCACTCCGTGGCAAGCGAAGTCAATTATAAACAAATTATCATATCCTCTATTAAGGTATGCTTTCAAACCATAGCATTGGCATGGAGTTCCAATAAAAAGCACCTGAAGATTATTGATTAGATCATTCTTAACAAAAGAGTAGCAATCACTCAATTTCGACTGAGCATATTTAGATCCACAACTTTCAGAAATATATTCTATTGTGTCGATTTTTTTATGAATAACTTCAAACTTATCATAAACAGCAGCATAAACTACTCCACCTTGGTTTATAATCAATTCAGCTACTGCATAATATAATCCCCCGGAAGAGCTTTGCATTCGTATATTTTTATTTTTGTTATAACATGCATATGCAATGCTCATAATATCCCCCACTTATTTTTTCTTTTTTATCTTATTAAAAGGTCCCTGAATCAATTCTTTTTCTTCAGTGTTCATACCAAACAAATACATTGATCCACAATAAACTACTGTGTAAAGTACTATTCCAATACCAAGCTTTACCAAACTATCATAATCAATAAAAACAAGATTAATAGTACCAATTGTAAAAGGTGCAATCAATCCGGGTATAAACATTGCAATATTCTTCCAAAAATACCATACGTTAATTTCCAGTCTATTATGATAATACCAATTCATATAGAGAACATTACCTAACACAAGAGATATCATAGTACCAAGTGATGCGCCTTTGGGACCATATACTTTTATTAAAGGAACACTAATAAAAATATTCATTATTGCAATAAATAGGTAAACTATGGAACGATCTTTGTGCTTATTTTTTGCTCTTTGTATTTCAACACCCAAATTTTGTATTAATG
>JAEWRS010000319.1 GCA_023398855.1 Bacillota bacterium | reverse complement strand
TATTTTCCTATACCTGCATCGGATATCTGGATTTAAACGGCCACGAGACAATTGAAAACCCGGATCAGAAGTTTGCCACGGTTTCTGTAAGCATTATTGAACCGCAAGATAAGAATGCCCTTCTTGTTCTTTATACAGAAGCAGCGGATCAGATCAATGAGGGCGTATTGGACCGACTGACTGATGGGGCAAAAAGCCGTTTTATGAAGGCGTTTAACCAGGTCGCCTCTGTACTGATCAATACAAAGGCAACGGAATTGGAAGTACATAATGCGTATGTCCATTTGATGGAGGCCATCTGGAATCTGGATGCAGAAGAAAATTTAAGGCCTGATACCTCCGCCCTTCAGGATCTGGTGCTTATAGCAGAATCCAAAAACAAAAAGGATTACACGGAGGAGTCTTATGAAGTGTTAAAGGATGCAATTTCAGAGGCCAAATCTGTATTAAAGGATAAAGCTCTTACAAAGAGCGATCAGGACCGGGTAGACCAGGCATACGACTATTTGAAAGAGGCCGTTGACGGTCTGGAATTCAGCGGAAATCCGGGAACAGAAACCAGGATCGTCACAGGGATAAAGATTTTGACACTGCCCAGTCAAACAGAATACAAAACAGGAGAACGGATCAGTCATATGGGCTTAAAAGTGGCTGCAGAATACAGCGATGGCTCATTAAAGATCATAAACGACCATGAGATATCGGATGTGAGCACTTCTGTGCCGGGCGTGAAGGATGTAATCATTACGTACCGCGTGGCAGTCAATAACGTAATAAAGGTGTTCACGGACGTATTCCAGATAACAGTGGTAAAGGAGTCTGATCAGGGAAGCAGTTCCAGTGGAAGCACATTCCCTCAAACGGTCTCTAAAAAAACAGGCACAGACATAAACGGACAATGGCAGAAGATCAATGGAACAGCATGGAGGTTTTTAAAGGCTGACAAGACCTACGCATCCAGCCAATGGGCAAAAATCAGCGGAAAATGGTACCGGTTTAATGAATCCGGCATCATGCAGACCGGATGGATCATGGATCATGGCACATGGTATAAGCTTAGACCGGATGGTTCCATGGAAGTGGGATGGGTAAAGGAAGAACCCGATGGATATTGGTATTATCTTGATGAATCCGGCGCAATGAGAACAGGGTGGGTCCAGGTTCATGGAATCTGGTATTACTTTAATTCTGTTACCCAGGGGGAAACCGGAAGCAGGCCATTGGGAGCCCTTTGTACCAATACCGCAACAGCTGACGGGTATCAGGTAGATGAAAACGGAGCCTGGATCCGGTAATCAATTTAACCTGAAAGAGGGCTTTCCCTCTTTCAGGACCATTTGGGGGAAACGGTCTTATGAAGATAAAATGGAAAAAGATATGCAGCCTGGTGCTGATTTGTTCCATGCTTATGGGGAATTTTGTTTACGCAGCTCCTTTTTCAGGGAGCTTTACAGCCAATATGGATCAAAATGCTCTGGAAACAATTTTAAATGACGGGATGGTCATGCATGCTTCCTTTGATGAAGGCAGTATATCCGGGAACAAGGCTGCGGACCAGACCGGAAGAGGAAATGATGGAACCATTTATGGTCAGCCAGCCTTTGTCAAGGGAGTCCGGGGAAACGGCGTTTTTTTGGATAACGGGAGCAAAGCAGGAAAGGCCAATACCAAAGCCGACCAATATATTAATTATGGTCAGACAGCAGATTTATCATTTGGAACGGAAGACTTTTCCTTGTCTTTCTGGATAAAGACAGAAAATAACGGGCAAAATAACGGAACTGTTCTTTCCAATAAAAATTACTTAAGCGGCAACAATGTAGGCTGGGCCTTTGGCAATTTCAATAATACCGGCAGTGTGGATACGAGAATGAATTTTTCAGGAACAGGAAGCAGCCGGGTGGAATTAAAAGGAATACCTGCAAATAATGATAAATGGCATCATGTAGCAAGCGTTTTTGACAGGGATGGTGATATGACGGTTTATTTAGATGGAGAGAAATATTCATCTGCTTCTATGACAGGGCACAGCGGAAAATCCATTGATACGGGGCTGGATTTCATCTTGGGCGGTGACGGCAGAGGCTGCTATGGCATGAGTGGCTGCACCATTGATGAGCTGCGGGTGTACAAAAAGGCCGTGGAAGCTTCCACAGTAAAGTCCATTTACCAAGCGGAAGGGGCCATGGCAGCTGTAGCACAAATGGAAGACCAGCTGGCCTCCATTAAGCAGGGATCCCAGTACCCTGCTGACAAGATCCAAGAGATGAAAGCAGAAATAGAAACAATAAAGAGCAGTCTGGAGGGAATGACAGCAGCCGCAGCTATGGCAGCCGTCAGCAGCCTGAAGGAAAAATACAATGCATTTTTGGAAGGCAGTGAGCCTCTTAGCAGCTTCCAGGTGGTTTCCGATGTCCATATTAAATCCGATAACCTGTCGGATACAAATGCTGCAAATTTTATAGCAGGGTTAAAGGATATGAAAACCATTGCTCCCGATTCTCTGGGGGTACTGAATCTGGGTGATCTTACACAAAGCGGAACAAAGGCTCAGTATAATGGGATCTATAGCATCATGGACCAGTATTCTTCTGTTTCTGACGATAAGGTTATCATGACTTTGGGAAATCACGATGTGAGAGGATACAATTCATCTGACTGGAACAAGGACGAAACCGTTACCAGTGCATACTGGCCAACTGCAAAGGCCCTTTATCTGGATAAGAATAAAAGGTATATGCCGGACAACAGTGAAAACGTTTATTTTGACCGTTGGCTGGGAGGGTATCATTTTATTGTAATTAATACGGAAAACGGTTTAAAGGATGCCATGTACCTTTCCCAGGAGCAGTTAAACTGGCTGTCTGAGACTATGGCAGAAAATGCCAGCCCGGATAAGCCGATTTTCGTCATGGGACACAATGCATTAAAGGATACTCATTGGAGAAGCAATATTCTATCGGATTTCGGAAATCAGGATTCCAAAGTAAAAGAGATATTTTCCAAATATCCTCAGGTTATTTATTTATCCGGCCACATTCACAACGGATTTGGGGTGGCGGAAGCCATTGACAGGGAATATGGCACCATGATTGAAGTTCCCTCCTATAATGAGACGGAAAACGGAGTAAAGGATGCCGGAATCGGCTACCATGTAAAGCTTTATGAAGACAGTGTGGTATTTAAGGCGAGGAATTTTAAAACCTCTGCCTGGCTTCCGGAGTACGATATAACAGTGGCTCTTCCAGGCCTTCCATCTGTGTATAAAAAAGCAAAGAGCTTATCCTCTGGTGATAATATTGCCGGGTCCTACGGGAAAGTCCAGGAGCTTATGGAAGAGGGAAAAGGCATTTTTCAGAAGGTATATGATCAGAGCCAATTGACTTACGATAAGGTAGGCCCTCCTGCGGCCAGCTTATTTACAGGAGAGGTAAGAGACCGGATCAATGAGCTTGCAGCAGAGCTGTCTTCAGCCATAGAAGCGCCTGGAACCCAGGAAAAAGTCACGGTTCCCTCAGAGGATGAGTATCTCCAGGGAGGAAGTGATGCCGGAAAGACCAGCAGCCAGTACAGCAATTACGATGCTTCCAGGCTAAGAGTCAAATGTTCCAATGGCCAGCAGAATTATACCAGGAGAACAATTCTGACCTTTGATTTATCAGGGGTGAAAAAGGAATCTATTGAGGCTGAGCTTGTGCTTGAGCTGGCAGGAGGGATCAGCAATACCAATCCGGCAAAGGATTTTGTATCTGCGGAAATTTATGAGGTAAAAAGCGGCTGGAATTCTGGTTCGGTGACCTGGAATACAAAGCCAGAACGAATCGGAGACAAGGCGGATGGAATTATTTCAAAAGACAGTATATCCGATGGAATCGTAACCGCAGATGTGAGTGAAAGCGTGAAAAATGCCCTGAATAAAGGGAAAACGGCAATTTCCTTTGAAATCAGCTGTCCAGTGGCGGCCAATGACAACATGATTGATTTTTATTCCACAAGGGCAGAAGGAAAGAACGGGCCAAGGCTTATTACCCGCACAACTGAAACAGAAAAACCGGTTGATCCCCAGTTTCAGGAATTAAGGGAAAAGTGGCTTGGCACCTTGCTTGGAGGAGAACTGGATACAGGCAATGAGGCTGTCCGCACTTACATAAAGCAACTGGATGAAAAAGCCGGGCAATACTGGAATACCATGATCAAGGGAACTGATGAGTCCAGAACCAATCTCTGGAGCGATTTAGATATGAGCTATATCAAAGGCACCGGAGCAGAGGCCAAGGTCCATTCCGGCAATGTAGCCGGGACCTTTTACCGGTTAAAGGATATGGCGATCGCATGGGCAACAAAGGGCTGTGAGCTGTACCAGAACGAGGAAGTAAAAAAGGAACTGATCCTGGCTCTGGATTTCATGAATGAATATCACTACAGCAGCAGCGATGAGAAAACACCGGTATTTGGAAACTGGTGGCACTGGGAAATCGGAGGCCCTATCGCATTTTTAAATACAGCCTTGATTCTTTATGAGGATCTGACTCCGAAACAAATCGACCGTTATGCAGCAGCAGTCAATCGGTTTACAAATGTATGTGACAGCCCTTCCGGCTACCCGGGGTCACCTGCCATGACAGGGGCAAATCTGATTGATAAGGGCATGGTAGTGGTGCAAACAGGGCTTTTGACCGACAACAGGGAGAAACTGGGTCATGTGAAAAAAGCATATAAAACCGTGTTTGAATATGTGACCACAGGAGATGGCTTCTATGAAGACGGGTCCTTTATCCAGCACCAGGCGCTGGCCTATATGGGTGGATACGGTTCCCAGCTATATGAGAAACTGAGCATTTTATTTTCTGTATTTTCAGGTACTGATTTTGAACTGACCTATGAAGATCACGAGGAGCAGCTGATCTTTGATATGGTATTTGAAGGGATCGAGCCATTTATTCATAACGGCCTTTGCATGGACATGGTATCAGGGAGAGACATTACAAGAAAAACCTCAAACGACAAGGCAAGAGGAGCGGGAATCATGGATGCCATGATGCTCATAGGGGATGCCATGCCTCCAGAGCAGCAGGAACGCTTTAACCGTATGATGAAGTATTTCATAGGAATGGATGAAGCTTATTATTACAGCCGAAGCACTCATATTGCCTCCTTAATGAGGGCAAACCAGATCATGAACAATGCTTCCATTGAGCCGAGAAGTGAATATGCGCTTCACAAGCTATTTACAGGAATGGATAAGCTGGTACATATTATGCCGGAATTCGGATTCGCCTTATCCATGCATTCCAGCCGCACCTATGGGCATGAGCTGATCAATGATGAAGGAAAGCGGACCTGGAACGTTTCCGACGGCATGACATACCTCTACAACAATGACAGAGATCAGTACGGGGAAGGCTATTGGGCCACTGTAGATCCAAAACGTCTGGCAGGAACCACCACGGAATATGTGACCAGGCCTAATGGTGCCGGGGACCGTACCAAGAATATTTACAGCTGGGTGGGCGGTTCTGGCCTGGACAATTACGGCGGCGCAGGAATGCACGTTAAGACTCTGGGCAGCAGCGGAAGCACCAGATCCGGCACGGACGCTAAAAAGTCCTGGTTTATGTTTGACGATGAAATTGCAGCAGTGGGGAGCGGGATTACTTCTGACACTGGAAATTACGTGGAAACCATTATAGACAACCGAAGGCTTAATGAGAATGGAAGCAATGAGGTGCTGATTAACGGGGAAGCAGTTGACATCAGGAATGATGGTGAGGAAAGTCCTCTGAAAGGAACAAGAATAACCGGCGCTTCCTGGATCCACTTAGAAGGAAATACGGCTGGTTCTGACATTGGTTATTATTTCCCAGGAAAAGCGGATGTCATGGCCTTAAAAGAAAAGCGGACCGGCAATTGGAATACCCAGGGAACCACGGAAGGACAGGAAACAAACCAGTTTGCCACGTTCTGGTTCGACCATGGGAAAAAACCTGCCAATGCTGATTATTCCTATGTGATTCTGCCCGGGAAAGACGCTGGGGAAACGGCAAAGTACAGCGAAGCACCTGACATTGAAATTTTAGAGCGCAGTGAAAACGCTCATGCCGTAAGAGAAACGGCTCTGGGAATTACAGCAGTAAATTTCTGGAACAACAAAACAACAACCGTGGCTGGAATTACATCAAATAAGGCTGCCTCATTAACGATGCAGATCAATGGGGACGAGGCAACCCTTGGGGTGTCTGATCCCACTCAGGAGAACAATGGAACCATTGAGATTTCTCTTCCGTACACAGGCGGAGACATCAAGGAATCCGATGCCAATATCGAAGTGCTCCAGAAAACTCCGTTTATCAAGCTGGCTGTAAAGACAGCGGGTCTGGCGGGGAAAACCAGCCGGATCAAGCTAAAGGTGCTGGCTCCTGAAACATGTGAAATCATCGGTATAGCAGGAGAACTCAGCCGGATCAAGGCTGATCCCGGAACAAAGTTCGCAGATTTGCAGCTTCCCAAAACAGTGGAAGCCTATGATAACGCCGGAGGCACCCATACCTTAGATATTCTGTGGGACAGAGGGGATTACCAGAAGGACGTGTTGGGAACCTATGATTTAAGCGGACAGCTGGTATTGCCTGAAGGGTTACATAATACAGCAGGCTTTACTGCGTCAATTCAGGTCCAGGTGGGCGACGAATCTACACCAGCCACTGATGATGTTTATGTACAGGGCGGGTCAGACGGCGATAAAAATTTCAGCGGTTCTGCCAGCCTGATTGTAAAATACGATAACGGTGCCCAGAATTATACAAGAAAGTCTCTTATGAAGTTCAGCCTGGACCAGATACCGGAAACCGCTCAGGCAGTTTATCTGGCTTTTGAGCTGGCCGATAAACCAAGTGCGGATTTTACCAGTGCAGATATTTATCAGGTGGAAAATAGCTGGGTAGGAAAAACAGTAACCTTTAACAGCTTTCCCGCCCGCATAGGCACAAATCCGGCGTCCTCCTTTACAAAAGCCATGACATCGGAGAGCCTGATACAGAAACTGGATGTGACGGAAGCTGTTCGCGGAGCGAAAAACAACGGGGACACGGAAATTTCCTTTGAGATCAGCATACCAACTGCAGCCAAAAATAACTATGTAGGAATCTACTCCGCCAGAACTGCTAAGGAA
>JAEWRS010000265.1 GCA_023398855.1 Bacillota bacterium | reverse complement strand
TGATAAAAGGAAAGTCTCTCTCTGAGGCAAAAAGTCTCGCGGAATTGTTTACCGCAATGATACAGCGTAAAATAACAAATGACCAGGACTTGGAGCCCCTTGAAGAAGCCGCCGCATTAAAAAGTATTTCTAACCTGCCCGCACGGGTAAAGTGTGCGGTTATGCCGTGGCACACTCTTGAAACCGCCGCAGGGGGATTTCATACCACCAGAGAGCTGTAATAAACATTGCCTTGGTGCTTTTTTTACAGCTGCCATGTAAAATTATTGGCATGCATCATATGAACGGAAAGGTCCCTGCTGGGACCTTCCTGTTAAAATCCTGTTACATCCTTTGGAATGGTAAATTCCACTGCGCCCATGTATCCCGGCGCCACTTCATACTCATCAAATACGATTACAATCTCACCACTTTTATTAAAATAATAGCTCTCATCTCCGGTAATTTCCTTGAATTCGTCTGTAAGTTCATCTCCCGTGTTATAAAAATACATTTTGGAATCATCTGAAGCCATTTGTTCTGTCATCTGCTTTTTGATGTTATCACTGATTGCGGTGATATAGTCGGGCTTATCCTTCATCAGATCCTTTAAAGACACCACATTTCCCGTTTCCTTATTGATGGTAAAAATCTTTACAGACTCTGCTCCGCTGGCCATTATAACCGTTGTATTGATCCGCAGGGAAAGATACTTCTCATTGTCTGTCACAACATCATAGCTGGAGGTTACGGAATAGTGACCGTCGCCTGCCATATCTCCGGCCACCTGCTTTTCATATTCTGAAATCAGCTGATTCGCATATTCTTCAATGGACTTGTTTACTTTGTCATTGTCCTTTTCATTAATGGAAACCTTTGGAACATCTATTTTTGCTTCATAATTCTGTTTGGAATCCTCAAAGGTGCGGAATGACACAACCTTTGCAATCGCCCCCAAAACCGGGATATCTTCCATTGCATTTGCGGTAACCGGACTGGCATTTGCCATAATTATAATGGCCGCCATTGCTGCAGCCCCTGTCATTGCTGTTCGTTTTGTTATCTTCATCATCTGAATTCTCCTCTTCTCTTTTTTCGCTTTCTCAATTCCTGCCATGACTCCCTTGCGGGCAGCTTCCGGCACCGGGATACGATGGTATTCCTCTTTTAACTTCAACAGTTTTTCTTTGTCACTGTGTTCCATAGTAACTGCTCCTTTCTTTCCTCAGTAGCCTCGGGTTCCAGTACTATCTTCAGTTTCTTTAGAGCACGGTAAAGCCTGGCCTTAACAGTACTCACGTTCATTTCCAGAATTTCAGCGATTTCTTCCAGTTTCCATTCCTCTATATATTTTAGAATCACAATGGTACGGTCCTTTTCCTCCAGGGGATTTAAAAGCTCTAAGTAATCTTCCTCTTTATAATGATCCTCATGGGGGATCTCCACCTCATCAAGGCTTACGCTCACCTGCTTCTGCTTCCTGATAAAATCTATGGAGGCATTTATGACGATCCGGTAAATCCAGGTGGATAAGTAGGTCTTCTCTCTCAGCTTCCTGCATTCCTTAATCACCCGGTAAGCGCTTTCCTGAACAATGTCCAGGGCATCCTGTTCATTCTTTACATAACTGTACGCGAGACGGTAATAGGACTCATAGTTTTTCAGCAGAATTTTCTCTGCCTCTTCCTCAATCTTTTGTTTCATTTCTTCCTCCTCTCTGGGGTTCTATCTATTAGACGTATTATAACTCAATAAAAGTTGCATGTTTAGAAAAAAAAGAAAAGACTCTCAAGAGCCTTTCCTTTTTTCAGCTAACATATGTCACTCAAACCGTACGATTTCTTTTTTCAGCCTCTTCATGATTTTCTTTTCCAGTCTGGATATGTAGGACTGGGAGATCCCCAATAAATCCGCTACTTCCTTCTGGGTCATTTCCTCTCCTTCCTCGTCTGTCAATCCAAACCTCAGCTCCACGATCTTCCGCTCTCTTGGGCTTAACCTGCTGATGGCGGTGTTTAGGAGGTTTCTCTCCACCTCTGTTTCCAGATCCTTATAAATCACATCCTCCTCAGTTCCGAGAATATCTGATAAAAGGAGTTCATTGCCATCCCAATCCACATTTAAAGGCTCATCAATGGAGACCTCCATCTTTGTCTTGTTGTTCCGGCGCAGGTACATGAGTATTTCGTTTTCAATGCAGCGGGAGGCATAGGTGGCCAATTTGATGTTCTTATTGGGATTAAAGGTATTGATGGCCTTAATAAGCCCGATGGTGCCTATGGATATCAGATCTTCCACCCCAACACTGGTATTATCAAACTTTTTCGCTATGTAAACCACAAGGCGGAGATTGTGTTCAATTAATTCTGATTTTGCCCTTTGGTCATCATCGCTGCCAAGAAGGCCAATGATCTGAGCCTCTTTTTCATTATCCAGAGGTGCAGGAAGAATATCTGCTCCTCCTATGTAATGGATCTCTCCCTGATTTGGCATCATCAGCGTTTTAAATGTTGGAATTGCCTTAAACTGAAAACGGTTTGGTACGGATACTTTTATAATCATGCGATACTCTCTCCTTTACATCATTCACTCAC
>JAEWRS010000250.1 GCA_023398855.1 Bacillota bacterium | reverse complement strand
CAGACCACATGACAATCCTTTGGGGGATCAGGAATATGGACGCATACATAAGCCCTTCCGCCCCGTAGACACCTTCTGCAATGGGATTTCCCATGAATCCTGCGTTGGAACAGACTGTACCATACTGAAGCACCTTTTTACGCCTCTCCGGTTCTCTGTGATAGAGAACCTTTGCAAGTATGAGGCAGCCAACCTGGATCAGGGAGGCGATGGTAAGGATGATGGCAAATCCCTTTAAAATATCTAAATTAAATTCTATAAAAAATGAATTGATGATGTTGCAGGTGAGAATCAAATAGATCACCAGATCAGTAAGAATACTCTTCGCCCCTTCCGGCAGAATGCCCATTTTCCTGAGGACAACGCCTGCTGCAACCAGCAGAAACAGCATCCCCTGAAGATTTAAAAGGTGTTGATAATCCATGTTCAGCTCTTTTCTTTTGTTTTCATATATTCATCCATTGCCATTGCCACTATTTTTGAGTAGGCAACCGCTTCCACCACTGTTCTGGCCCCAAGAACCACATCTCCGGAAGCAAAAATCCCAGGAATGGTAGTCTGACCTTTTTCATCTGTCATCAAAAGTCCGTTCTGGCTGGCTAATAATCCCTTTGTTGTGTTGACCAGCTTGCTTTTCGGTCCCTGGCTGATGGAAATAATGGTGGAATCCGCAAAGAACTGCTCCCTCTCTTCATCAATACCAGTCTGCTTTCCCTCCTGGTCATAATGAACATTTTCAAACACAGGCCCATCATCCGTAATTTCCACAATCTGCTTTCCGAATTGGAATTCCGCACCGTCAATCCTTGCATAAGCGGTTTCATGGTCGCTTGCATTGCTGGATAAGCCTCTGGCATAAAGAGTTACCTTCCTGGCCCCATGACGGATTACAGTTCTTGCCACATCCATGGCAGAATTCCCCATGCCGATGACGGCAACCGTTTCTCCCAGATCATAAGCATCAGGATTAGCCAGATAATCAATGGCATAGTGGACATTTCCAAGGGATTCCCCTTTCACGCCAAGGGTCTTAGGCCTCCAGACACCAGTCCCGATGAAGATGCTCTGATAGCCGTCACGGATCAGATCCTTGATCTCCAGTGCTGTTCCAATAGCCGTGTTGGGGCGTATCTTCACTCCGATTTCTAAAAGCTTTTTCTTGTAGCGATCCAATATGGTTTTGGGAAGACGGAACTCCGGTATTCCATATTGAAGAACACCGCCCACCTTATCCTTTGCGTCAAAAATCGTAACACTGTAGCCTTCTTTTGTCAGAAGAATAGCAATGGTGATCCCGGCAGGACCAGCTCCTATCACCGCTACCTTTTTCCCGTTTTGAGGCTTGCACTCAACTTTGATCTGGTTGAAAATGGTGTCAGAAATATAATTTTCTATGCTGCTGATATGCACTGGCTGCCCTTTTTTCCCCAGAATGCAATGGCCTTCACACTGCTTCTCATGATTACACACAAGAGAACAGACCAATGACATAGGGTTATTTTCAAATAACATTTTTCCTGCCTTTTCCAGGCTTCCTTCTTTAAATGCCGAAATCATCTGAGGGATGGGAGTTTGGATGGGGCAGCCCTGACGGCATAAGGGCTTTTTACAGTTTAAACATCTGTTTGCTTCATCAATAACATGAACAGCCATGATTTGTTTTCCTCTCTTTTCTGGTGCCAGTGAATTTTATCTCTAAAAAGTTCTTAAGTTGCACATTGTATACAATCTTATTTCATATCATATCATATCCAAATTAAAAAAATCAATATACAGGTATGATGTACAGAAAAAAATAAATTTTGACAAAAATATATCGAATTTTTATTGCCGGCCTATTTTTTAAATCAAAAAGGAATCCGGCAATGAAAGGCGTTAGAACTTGTCCAGACGCCAAAACAGCGGATTCCCTTAACTAAATATTATTTTCCTTCATAAGTGATCATGGATTCTACATCATATCCTGCAAGCTTCTCTCTGCCATTTAAACCTGCAAGCTCCATGATAAAGCAGATTTTCACCACTTCTCCGCCAAGCTCCTGGATCAGCTTTATGATGGCTTCAATGGTGCCGCCTGTAGCGATTAAGTCGTCGATGATGACAACCTTCTGGCCGGGCTTAATGGAAGCTTTGTGGATCTCAATGGTAGCTGTGCCGTACTCCAGCTCGTAGTCCGCCGACAAAACCTCTCTTGGAAGCTTGCCCTTCTTTCTCACCGGAATAAAACCCTTATGCTCTGCATAAGCCACCGGAACACCAAAGATAAAGCCTCTTGACTCAGGCCCTACTACTGCGTCATACTCCACTCCTTTTAACATCTCCCGTAACCCATCCACTGCCAGAGAAAGTCCGTCCGCATCCTCCAGTATGGTCGTCACATCCCGGAAAATAATTCCTTCTTCAGGAAAATCCGGAATACTTGTGACATAATCTTCTAATTTCTTCATTGTCATACCTCATATTGTCATAATTTGTATACTATTGAGCCTCTATCCTCTTGGATGGGCTCCCGTATAGGAACGGCGCAGGTCTTCCCTCTGGGTATAATTCATATACATCTGAGTGGTGGCCATATCTGAATGGCCCAGCATGGCTTGTACCACATGGATGTCAGCCCCATTGCGAAGCAAATGTGCTGCAAAAGAATGGCGCAGTGTGTGGGGCGTAATATCTGCCTTGATCCCCGCCTTATCCCCGTAGAACTTTATAATTTTCCAAAAACCCTGGCGGCTCATGGATTTTCCGCTGCAGTTGGTAAACAACCACTCTGTTTCCTGATCTTTCAGTAGACAATCACGGCCCCGTTCGATATAAGCGGAAAGAGCCAGCTTGGCCACCTTTCCAAAAGGTACCATCCGTTCCTTGTGTTCATCTTTGCAGGTAATATACCCGATGGGGAGATTCACGTCCGTCTTTTTTAAATGGATAAGCTCTGACACCCGGATTCCCGTGGCATAAAGCAATTCCAGCATAGCCCGGTCCCGAAGCTCCTTGGGAGTCTCCCCGTCCGGCTGGCTTAAGAGGCTGTTTACCTCATCCACTGTCAAAATTGTAGGCGCCTTCTTTTCCACTTTAGGCGCCTTTATCAATTCTGCCGGGTCCTTCTGGATTCTACCCTCTCTGCATTCGTAATGAAAAAATGCCTTCGTAGAGGCCAGGCAGCGCGAAATGGTTGTGGTAGCCTTTCCTTGCCTTTCCAGATGAAGAATATAGGAATTAAGACTGGTCTTTGTCACCTTGTCCACTTCCCCGATCCCTTGCTGTTCTAAAAAGGAAGCCAGCTGTATCAAATCCCTCTGATAAGACACCTCTGTGTTTTTTGATGTTTTTTTTATCTCCCTTAAATAAATGATAAAATGATTAATTTCTGCTACCATCTCCATATCCCCTGACCTTTCGGCTTCAAAAATGCCCTAAAAATGAGGCTTCTTCCTAATATTATATAGACTATTTTCGATAAAATCAAACACATTTTTCTCACTTGTAAGTCATTTGTGGATTGCTTTACATAATATCTACAAGATGTTGGTAACGCATGTGTCTTTTTATCTAGATATGGGAAAACAGGCTGATATTTTTTTTTAATATTTCTGTTTTAAAGGACCATTTTCAGGAAAAATGGGTTAATCCATGCTTCAAAAGCACTTCCCAGAACAGCCAGAAATAAAAGCAGCAATAAAGCAGGCACACGAAACCGCCTTTCCTTTTGCATTCCCCATAAAAGAAGAAGACTCCAAAGAGGAAGATAACACAGCGCCTGGGGAATCACTGTCAGAAGAAACACAGGAAGCCCCATAAGCCCTTTTTGGACCGTGATGACAGACAGGACAAAGCCCAGAGAAAAGCCCATTCCTGCCGTCAGCAGGCAAAACAGCGGAGCAGCATATGCTGTCAGGCCAATGAGCCATGCAATTCCCACTTCTATTCCTCTCTGCCTGAAAACCTGATAAAAAAGCTGTACCCGCTGCCCTTTGTCCAGATTCATATTTCTGTCCAAAAGCCCCAGATAATATCCTGCTTCCTCCACAAATGACGGATACCAGAAATTTGCCATTACCGTACCAGCAATTATCCCCACAAAAAAGCAGATAAGACACAGATCCTCTGCTCCCAGGTTCCGTTCCAGGGAGGTATACATGGCTCCGGGACCTGGTCTTCTTCTTAAACGGAATCTAAGCGTACGAAACAAACTGGCCATTAAAAGGTCCCCCTTAAGTCTCGTCAAAAGACATCTTTCTTTCAACCTTATGCCTGCAACAGGTCATTTATTCTTTTAACGGCAGCAAGCCGGGGCAGGAATATCTGCCCCGGCTTGCTGCCGTATTTCGCACTTTTTATTTTACGCCGTATTTTCTTGCATAAGCCAGAATAGCTGCTATGGTCTTTCCGTCGGTGATTTCTCCCTTGTAAATCTTCTGTTCTAAGTCACTTACCTCCCACTCTTCCACCTCAATGTATTCATCTTCATCCAGGTTTTGCTTAGAAGGCTCCAAATCTCTCGCAACAAAGATATCAATAGCTTCATCACAGAAAGCAATCGTCGTATTGACAGAAATCAAAAATTCCATTTTTTCCTTCTCTGTCTTATAGCCGGTCTCCTCCTCCAGTTCTCTGTGGGCACAATCCAGCTTTGGTTCTTTGGCGCTGTCAAGAGCACCTGCCGGAACCTCCAGCGTATAGCGGTCTAAAGCATTGCGGTACTGGCGCACCATAAGAATCTTTCCGGTTTTCGTCACAGGGACCACTGCCGCTGCTCCTTTGTGGTGGATAAAATCCCAGTGAGCCAGGTGACCGTTTGCATCTACCGTGTCCTCAAACATCTCCACAATATTTCCTTTGTACTTTAACTCCCTGTTAAGGCGTTTTACAGGTTTTTGTTCCATCCTCTTATCTCCTCATTTAACTTTGTAGTTTCTCACATTTTTTAAAGCAGGCATCCGCTGCCTTTATGACAGCATTCCGAAATCCAAATTCCTCCAGGGCCGACACTCCCTCTATGGTAGTTCCACCAGGCGAACACACTTTATCCTTTAAAGCGCCAGGATGCTCCCCTGTTTCCAGAACCATCCTGGCGCTGCCAAGAACCGTCTGGGCCGCCATTTCATAGGCAGCATCTCTGGGAAGTCCGTATTTCACCGCTCCATCAGCCAAAGCCTCAATAAACAGGTAAACATAAGCAGGGGAGCTTCCGCTTGCGCAGACTACCGCATTCATCAGGCGTTCTTCTACCATTCTCATCCTTCCCAGTGATTGGAACACAGACTTAATTGTCTCCTTTTCTTCCTGAGAGAATGCTGTCTCATCAAAGCAGACTCCGGTCATCCCTTCTCCAAGGAGCGCAGGAGTGTTAGGCATTGCACGGACCACCCGCGCTTTTTCCCCCAGCTTTTCTTTTAGCTGAGCTGTGGTAATTCCAGGCGCAATGGAAATGATCACATGGTTTTCCGTCACCTCATGACGGATATCAGACAGCACTGAATCAAAGTACTGGGGTTTAACAGCCAGCACAACATACTTTGCCTGTCCCGCACAGACTGAGTTGCTTTCCCCATGGGCAACACCCAGCTCCTCTGTGATTCTGATACACTGCTCCCTGTTCACATCGGTAAAAATAATATCTTTTTTATCCCATGTCTTTAACAGTCCCTTCATTATTGCAGAACCCATATTTCCAATTCCGATGATTCCTAACTTTGGCATAATCCTTCCTCCTGCTTCTGTTTGAAAACCTGTAGCCAATAACCATCATTTTAGCACTACCTTTTTAGCTATGTCAATCATCGGACACTTCCTGATTGACAGAAATAATCCGCACCCCCTGCTTTCGGAGGGCCGCCTTTTCCTGTTCTTTAAACTCATGGTCCGTTATAATTCCCGTATAATCGGCCAGATGATTGATCCGGTTCATTCCCTGGCGGTTGAATTTAGAGTCATCCACAGCTAAAAAGGACTGCTGGCACTGCTTTACAAGCTGCCGTTTTAAAAATGCTTTATCCGTGGTCGGCGTCAATACATGGAATTCCCCGCTTATGGCTGCGGCCCCGAAAAATCCGGTATCAAACCGGAAATCCTCTATCATCTGGGTGGTGTAATATCCTAAAGTGCTTCCAGTGGACTTCTGAACATAACCGCCGCACAGGATCAACTCAGCTTTGCTGTTTTTCATCAAAAGTGCGATCTCTAAGTCATTGGTGATGACCGTCATATGATCCATATCCATGAGCAGTTTTGCGATCTCATAGGTAGTTGTTCCTGCATCTAAGTAAACCGTGGTCCCTTCCCGGATGAATTCCACACATTTCTCCGCAATCACTTCCTTTTGTCCATGGTTTTTCACGCTTTTATCCGCATAAGCAACCTCAGTTTTGCTCACCGCGCCTCCGTGGCAGCGTTCGATCAGCCCCTCTTTCTGAAGCTTTTCCAAATCCCTGCGGATGGTCATAGGACTGACATCAAGCTCCTTTGCCAGCTCCTCTACCTGGACGCTTCCA
>JAEWRS010000216.1 GCA_023398855.1 Bacillota bacterium | reverse complement strand
CTGTTATGGTGGGTTCCAGAAATGATTCCTGGTCTGACAGGATCTGTTTTGGATCCAGAATTAAATTATATACCTTTTCGCTGGTTGCCAGATAGGTTCCATTCCTGTCCATAATGTCCCCGCGCCTAAAGGGAATGGTACGGCTGTCATACTCCTGCTGTGACAGCACAATCTGGTTGTAATCTTCCTTTTTATTTGTCATCAGATTATACAGGGTCATAACTAATGCAAACAAAGCCAGCGTAATTACCAGTACGGTAATCGCCAGCTTTTCCTGCATATAACGGGGAAATACCTTACTCTTTTTATTTCTGGTTTTGTTAGTGTTTCGGGATATCCTCATTCTGTCTTACATACTCACTTTCCGTCTTATCATAGTGAAGGATCTGATCTTTATTCGCATAGACCATACCAAGTTCCTCTGTAGCCACTTTGTATACATGATCTAAATCGACGGAAGTATTGATGTTCATTTCCAATGCATTATTTTCAGTTTTCAAATGTTCTAGTTTTGTTTCTAAAAGCTCAATGCCATGAATATTGGCTGTAATAGAGGACTGCAAATGCAGATAATTCACGCACAGACAGAGGGTACAGACTGCAGCAGCGGTCAGCATGACCACATAAGGTAAATCCATCTGCAAGGCTTTTTCACGGTTTCTTCTGACCTGATGATTCACTGATGGACGGCGTTTTTCTTCCGGTCTATGAGCCGGCAATGGAACCGGCATGGTTTTACGAACAGTATTTCCCTGCACATAAGTGGAATTCCCGTAGGAACGTTGGTTTTTTCTTGCAGCCACTCTCTCTTCCTCCCTTTTTAAATTCGTTCAAACACACGTAGCTTTGAACTCTTTGAACGTTTGTTTTCTTCGATCTCATCTTCTGACGGTATGACAGGCTTCCTGGTAATGATCCTGCCTTTGCTTTTCCTCCCGCAGACGCAGACTGGAAATTTCTTTGGACAAATACAGGGATCCTCATTGGTCTTAAATCTCGTTTTTACCATTCTGTCTTCCAGGGAATGAAAGGTGATAATGGACAAGCGTCCTCCTGGATTTAACAAGTCAATCATGGTGTCAATGGAATTGCTTAAAACCTCCAGTTCCTTATTCAGCTCGATCCGTATGGCCTGAAATGTCCGTTTGGAGGGGTGTCCTCCCACTGCCCTTACCTTAGCAGGGATCGCTTTTTTGATGATTTCCGTTAATTCTCCTGTTGTCTCAATGGGCTTTATCTGCCTGTCTCTTACAATGTGCTTTGCAATATTCTTTGCAAATTTATCCTCACCATAATCCCGTATGATCCGGTACAAGTCAAATTCACTGTAAGTATTGACGATATCGGCTGCCGTCTGCTCATTCCTCTGGTCCATCCGCATGTCCAAAGGCGCATCCTCTTCCCTGTAGGTAAATCCTCTTTCCGGTATGTCAAGCTGAAAAGAGGATACCCCAAGGTCTAAGTAAATTCCGTCCACCCTTTCTATTTCCAAATCCCTTAATACCGTTAGTATATTTTCGTAATTGCTTCTTACAATTGTCACCTTATCTTCATAAGCTTTCAACCGTTCTGAAGCTGCTATAACAGCATCTCCATCCTGATCAATTCCGATTAATCTTCCGTAAGTTCCCAGGCGCTTACATACTTCCAAAGCATGTCCGCCGCCTCCCAGCGTTCCATCTACATAGATTCCGTCTGGTTTTACATTCAGGCTGTCAATGGTTTCATAAAGCAGCACTGACTTGTGTTCAAACATCATATGCCAAGTCCTTCCATAGCTTCCGCGATTTCTTCCATATCTTCATAGGTATTGGCTGCTATCCATGCATCCTTGCTCCAGATTTCAATACGGCTTCCCACTCCCACAAGAATTGCATCCTTATCAATTCCCGCATGCTCTCTTAAGACTGACGGAAGAAGAATCCTTCCCTGCTTGTCCACTTCACAGGTGGTTGCTCCGGCCAAAAAGAATCTGGAGAACTTTCTGGCATTGGTGTTGGTCAGCGGCAGGCTTTTCAGCTTATTTTCAAGTATTGTCCATTCATTGTTATCATACACAAATAAACAGCCGTCTAATCCCTTCGTGACAACGAATTCTTCTCCCAGCTGCTCTCTGAACTTCGACGGGACAATAAGCCGCCCCTTTGTATCGACCGTATGATTGTATTCACCCATGAACATACCAATCACCTGCTTGTACACTGGCAGAGTTTTGGACCACTATCCCACCATTCTCTACCACTTTGCACCACTTTCCTCCACTTATGGTTTAATTCTAGTACATTTACCAGGAAATAGCAAGAACAATTTAGAAGAAATTTAAATTTCATCAGGCTGTCTTGTAACTGCTGTCAAGCCACTTTCTATCCATTGGAGAAAATAAAAACAGGCATTTCCTGAGACCGTGAGGAGTAAACCCACTGGTCAGAAAATGCCTGTTTTTATATTTTTTATGACAGATGTCCTTTTATTACCTTAGTTTTCCTTGCTGTATGCGACTCCCAGCTTTGCCGGTACATTAAAATTCCTTCTGGACACTGTCAGCACAATGGTAAGGATATAGGGAAGTGCAATGAATAATTCGTTGGGGAAGTAGCCCCCGCCTCCCATGGACTGCATATAAATGGCTATGGCCTCTGTAAGACCGAATACAATCGTTCCCGCTACAGCTCCTTTGGGATTCCAGTTGCCTAAAAAGCATATGGCAAATGCGATCCAGCCCCGGCCGCCAATAATATTGGTAGTGAACATTCCTAAATATCCCACAGAGTAAAACGCACCTGCAATGCCTCCCATAACTCCGGCCAGAAGAACGGTAAAAAAACGGACCGCATTTACATTGATACCAGCCACATCCACTGCTTCGGGATTTTCTCCGGTGGAACGGATGGTCAGTCCAAAGGAAGTCTTAAACAAAAGGAAATAAGAAGCAGGAATGAGTAAATATACCACATAGGTCAATATATTCTGCCGGAAAAACACCGGGCCCATAACCGGGATCTGGCTGAGCAGGGGTATTGGTATTTCAGGCAGAGGACTGATTTTTAGAGGTGCGGTAGGAACTCCGAACAACACCCTCTGTAAATAGGTACAGATACCTGCTGCCAGTACATTAATGGCAGTACCTGTCACAACCTGATGCTGCTTTAAATATATACACACCACACCATATACGGCTGCAGCGGAAAGCCCTGAAGCTATTGCGGCAAGAATTCCGATAAAAGCACTTCCGGTCAAATAGGTTCCCACAAATCCGCCCCAGGCACCCATAAGGAATATTCCTTCAATGGCAGTTACCATCATGCCCGAACGCTCCGCGATCACTTCTGCAATGGAGCCAAACAGCAGGGGCGTGCTCATCATTAGTGCGCGCTTTAATAAACTTATGATCATAACTGTCTCACGCTCCTTTCTGAAGCTTACGCTTCTCTCTCCTGTTTTCCAGATAATGCCGGAAGAAATAGGATATGATGACAAACAGCATGACAAATCCCTGCATCAGATCAACAATACTTGCAGGAACATTCACTCCTGGCATGCGCCCCATGAGATTACCCATAACTCCCAAAGCGCCGAATAAAACAGAGGCAAAAATAATTCCAATGGGATTGGCATTTGCCAGTATGGCGATACCCAGGCCGGCAGAGCCTACTCCGCTGTTAAAATCCTGGATCAGCATATGCTGAACGCCGTTTACCTCTGTAAATCCGGCAGCTCCTGCCAGGGCACCACTGATAAAAAATGCCGTAACAAAAATCTTGTTTGAATCAATACCTGACATTCTGGCTGCAGAAGCATTGCTTCCCACTGCCCGGATCCGGTATCCAAGAGGGGTTTTGTAAAGCAGTACCCAGATTCCAATGGCAGCCACAACCGCCAGAATAAATCCAATATGCAGCCTGGTTCCCTTTACAATGACAGGAAGCCATGCGGATCTTGTTAATGCATCTGTCTGAGGATATTCTCCCTTGGATTCCTTTAAAAATGTGCGCAGCAAATAATTCATCACTGCCAAAGCAACATAGGTGGACATCATGCTGACCAAAAATTCATTGGCCTTATAGCGAGCCTTTAAAAACCCGATCAACGCCCCCATAAGCCCTCCAGCCAGTGCTGCTGTAGCACATGCAAGGAGCAACAGAAGAGCTGTGGGTACCTTGCCGTCAAGCTGCAAGGATAAGGCAATGGCAGCAACCGAACCCATATAAAACTGTCCCTGTGCGCCAATGTTAAATAAATTGGCCTTAAAGGTAAATGCAAAGGCCAGAGCCGTAAATATAAGAGGCGTTGCCTTTAAAAACACTTCTCCCATGGTGTACTTATCCGTAAACATGGCCTTAATGGAATATACAAATACTTCTCCCGGATTGATATGCAGCAGCATAAGCATAAAACCGCTTAAGAGCAAGCCGGCAATGATGGCAGCAGCATTTGTTACGATCATGTCTCTGATTTTTGTATTCATGCTTTACGCCTCCTTCTCCTCTTTGTAGCCGGCCATTAACAGACCGATCCGCTCTGTATTAAGCTCGTCGTGATTATATATTCCCATAAATGATCCCTTGTAGATCACTGCAATCCTGTCACAGAGCTGAAAAATCTCAGACAATTCCGTGGATACCAGAAGAATCCCTTTTCCGCTTTTTCTTTCTGCCAGAATGTTATTATGAATATTATTGATAGCGCCCAAATCCAGACCTCTGGTAGGCTGGTCCATGATCAGCACCTTTCCTGCGTTCCTCACTTCCCTGGCAAGGATAACCTTTTGCTGATTACCTCCTGATAACCCCTTAATCTGTGCATCAGGCCCGGGGGCCTTAATTTCAAATTCATCAATTGCTTTCTGGGTGTCATGTTGAAGTTTCTTCTTATTTAAAAGGCCATGTATTGTCCATGCTTTATCAAAACTGGTTTTCAGCATCATGTTTTCAGCAAGGGTCATCTCTCCTACCATTGCATCCCGGTATCGGTC
>JAEWRS010000149.1 GCA_023398855.1 Bacillota bacterium | reverse complement strand
GTCATAAGGACGTTCCGGCCAT
This sequence comes from Bacillota bacterium, assembly GCA_023398855.1. Taxonomy (GTDB): domain Bacteria; phylum Bacillota; class Clostridia; order Lachnospirales; family Lachnospiraceae; genus Lacrimispora. Next base: position 8,617 of record JAEWRS010000149.1, on the reverse strand, counting down.
GATGCTATACGCATATTAGCTGCATTTAATACGTACAGTTCTCCATCAGCCACTTCCATGGGATTCATTGCGTAGATGGTAATATCAGAGGAATCCACTCCTTTTTTCTTCATCAATTCTTCTGCGCGTTTAACTGCCTTTGCAAGAGTCTTTACGGGCCTTTCCGGGCTCAGTCCGTTGGCAGTATCCCGCCCTGCTTTCGATCTGGAAGCGGTGGCCTTGGACGCAGTTGCGTGGGAGGCGGTTGCATGGGAGGCAGTTGCCTTGGCATTGGAAGCACTTGCAAGTTCTGCGGGAAGCTGGCCACCAGGATTCCAATAAATTGCGTATACATCTTCATCCAAGGATTCTAAGGGCAAGGTTTCTTCTATGCGCTCCACAAGGGTTTCAATTGGTTCTAATGGCAATGTTTCCTCTATGCGCTCTTCTCCGTCTTCCATCAGTTCCGACGGCAAAGCTTCCTCTAGGTCCTCTTCTCCATGTTCCATATTTTCAGGTGGAGTCAATTCCTCAATCTGTACACTTTCCATTGATGTAGGATCTGCTAAAACTATAAGTTCCTGAGTGGGAAGGATCATAATCATGCACAAAAGGATGGCTGTAAATCTTTTTAAGATATTCATGTTATCTTCTCCTTTTCGTCTCTTTACTCTCATTATCCAGCCTTAGCAATTTCCAGATTGCCCCTCCTGCAAGCAGGAAGAATAATAAGCCCAGTGCCCAATAATAAAGAGCTCCTTCCACACCGGTCTTTGGGATTCCAGAGGTTTCTCCGCCATAGTTGAGTGGAGGTATTTCATCCAAAGGAATGCCTCCGGGAAAAGCTTCTCCCGGAACAATCTTTTTGGTGCCTGTTTCTCCGCTATCCGTTTCGTCACCGTCTTTCTCGTATAAGTAAATAATAACCGTTTCCGGCTCCAACCCTGCAGTCGCCTTCATTAAATAGATTTCGCTGCGGGGATAGGGAGCCCAGCCTGATTTATAAACCCGGTATTGAACTCTGTTACTGCTTAGATACACCACTCCCCCATTGGATATGTAATCATCACCGTTCTTACTGAATTGTTCACTTTCCGGAGCAGAAAGAGCGGTACTATTGGCCACCACCAATTCATAAATACCATGACTGTCTGTCAGACCAAATAAAACATAACGTTTCAGACTGGGAATATAGATTTCCACCGATACATTTTCAATGGGTTCATTGTCTTTTGAGTCCAAAACCAGAAAACGCATTTTCCCCATATAATCGACTACCACACCTGCCGTAATATTGGTATCTCCGTTTCCTTTCAAAACCGCTCCGCCTCCTGTACTTTTCCCGTCTGCCCAGGCAGGAAAGCAAAAAAACGGAATCAACAAGCTGTATATCATACACGCTAATAAGAGTTTTTTTCTGCCCATAATATCTACCTCTGTTCTACTGCAATGTATCTGTTGATAAGGTACATGACTGCCGGCCCCATCTGTTTTCAGCCTTCCAGCCAGCTGGACAAGCTTTTTTTCTCAAAAGTTATACCGTTTTTCTCGTTTTCTCATACTGGGACTTAATAATTACAACTACCTTCCAAGCTGTTTCTCCTGCATATTCTCCACCCTGTGTATAAAAGCTCCAGACAGCGGTGCAAGGATAAAAACCTTGTTTAAGACCGCCAGTCAAACGAATTTCTTCTATGTAATATCCAGGCTCAATCAAATCAGATTCATAAAACACTTCTCCGGTTGCATCTCGTACAATTTTTACCGTACAGCTAAAACTATTCCTGCTATCGTTTGCAATCCTGGCTTCTCCGGGTGAATCACTATAATCAAGATAAATCTCCCGTTCCAAAGAAACATGGTTCATATTTCTGACCAGTTCCTGATTCCTTAAATCTCTTGCAGCTGCATGATCTTTACCCTCGGCCAGCTCCTGCTTCCATTCAAGTTCTGATCTTTCATATTCTTTACGGATCATCTGATTGCTGAACATTTTCTGTAACCCTCTGCCGGTAAAAAACGAACCGGCCAACAGGAAGATAACTGTTATAGATACAAAACAATAGCGAGATCTGCAATTAGATATTTTCATTGATAAAACGCACCATCCATCACATGAAGTACCAGCTTTACATTTGCTTCTGAAATTCTATCTTCGGTCTCATCCAAAGAATATGTGGTAAAACGTGCTGTCGCCTGATAATCTCCTGGCTGAAGTGCTTTATTTAATCCAATGTATTCAATATAAAATCCCGGATCAATCAGACCCGACTGATAGACCACGTCTCCCGTATCCTCCAGACTGATGTCAACCTGAAATGAATAATGATTTGCCGCAATATTTTCAATTGCTATCCTCCCCTTTTTTCCTCCATATTCAAATACCGGCGCCGCCGCGATTCCGATGTCCACCATACCTTCTGCTACCTTTGCACTTAATAGATCAGCGACTTCCTGATCTGTCTTGCCCGGCAGCAAACCTCCCAGGGCCAGCTCATCTCTTGTTAAGCGGCTTAAGCTATTGTCCTTGGTCATCTGAAAGTAAATACCTGCTCCAACTCCAATTAATAGAAGCAGGAGAAATATAATGATCCATAAAATCTTACTTTTTTTCTTTGCCTTTTGCTGTGTCATTTTTCCAGTCCTTTACTTTTCTTATGTATACAGAGCCCTTACGGCGTTACTTCCGGAAGTTCTCCGGGTATTACCTGCCAAAAAATTGCCCCCACCTTCAGGGACTCTTCTACCTGTTTATATTCGTTCTGCATTCCTCCCACTTTGACGCCTGCTGTAACATATGTTTCTGAAGGAATATGAGCAGTACCTGCCGCTGTATAACCATTTACCAGAACCTCTTCCGGTGCATTCAAGGCAATCTTATCTGCATACCAAAATACATCTTTAAGCTCAATGCTTCCATTTTCTTTCCTGATTGCCATCTGACCCGGCTCTGAAAATGCAACATGGTTAATCAGCATTTGATATTCTTTAAAATTAGTCTGTGCCGATACCCCATCCCATGTTGGATCATATCCTACTGCCTTCCAGTAATGCATCTTTCCCTGGTCGCTGTTACTGCCGGCAATAAATGGTTTTAGTTCAACCGGCAAGCCCTCTCTCGGCGGATTCTCTTCTTCCAGATGTTCTTCTCTTACATCAGTCGAGTAATTCAGCAGCGGAATAGTCTGCTCCGAAATTGTCTGCAATTCAAAGGATGCTGTTGTTCCTCCTCCTGAACCGGAGGGCGCACTGACAGATACTTTTACATTGGGCATTATTAAATTTCCATTCTCAGCTGATACCGGATACACATCATTGCTGTCAACGCTTCCTTTCACGACAAATCCATAAACCAAAGGTACTGTAACTGAAACTCTCGCTTCTGATGGTATCTGAGTTATGCTCAGCCATACATTGGATGCAGGACCTTCGCTGGCTGATGCCGAAAAATACAGACAGCTCGTACACACGATTCCAACTGCGGTAAGCCTGACCTTACATTTTATCCATTGTCCCAAACGTTTCATTTATTTTCCTCTTTTCCCTTTTGGTTAACTCCGGAAGTCTCTTGCAAGTAAACAGCTCTTCCCTGCGGTTTATTTGCAACAAATCTCCGGAGAACCCCTTTGTAAGGATTCTCCTGGAATTTTCTTATCATCATAGGCAGCTATTTGCTTTCAGCCATCAATTAAGGCTGAAGGTAGTTTTCGTTAGGTGCCGTGTTCACATTGCCCTGCATCTCTACGCTGATCGTCCATACGATGTTACCAATCTTTGCAGAATTCTCTACCTGTTTATACTGACCCTTTTTTCCACCTATTAACACATCAAACTTTGCGTGGTGAGTTTCTCCCACAGTTGCGTAATTATTACTGTCTACATTGGAATAGGAAAGATCACCCAATGGGTCTGTATTAGGTGCTGTCAGACTAATACCAGCCCCTGCCATCTGAAGTCCGCCGTCTGCTATCGTATCAAATTTGTTTCCATCAATGCTGATATTGTACTTTTTAAAATCGGCTAATCCAGTGTTGTTGCTGGTAGTATGCGCCCAATATTTTCTGGATGCATCATCTCCCTCATTCTTGATATTTCCATTAATCTTAACTGGCAGGCCTTCTCTTTTGCCTGAGGCATTCTTACGAGTGGAGTAGTTTGTAAATGGCAGCTTTCCTTCAACACTAAGATTTCCCTCTGTCTGCAGGTTATAAACCGCACCTTGTCCGCCCGTTGAGGGGGTGGTTACATTTACCTTCACATTTGGAAGGAAAATATCTCCGTTTGCGCTGGTTACAGGACTGGCATCACTTACTGTAGTTGTACCTTTCACCACAAATGCAAACAGCGTCGGAACTTCTACTTTTACTTTTGCGTCCATATCTTCGATAATAATACCCGCCCACACATCTGTGCCGGTTGCGGAAGGAACGGCCCCGCCCTGTTCAGCCATAGCGGGAATAACCATGCTTGTTGCCATTACGCCTGCCAATAATGCTGTTATAAGCCTCTTTTTCATTTTTCTTTCTCTCCTTTTTATATGAAATTTATTGATAAAAGGTATAACAACCCTTTTTATCCAATGGTAATCACCGGAAAATCCACCTGGTTCTCAGGTTTTTCCTGATTGTTTACGCTCCTTTTGTCATTCACCTGCCAGTAAACATCATTCCTGACCAAAAAACCTGACGGCGTACAAAGAAACACTTTTACCTGAAAGGTTAGTTCTTTTTTCTCTCCCGGGAGAAGACTGTCCAACAACCAGGTTATATGCTGTTGTCCGTCAACAACACCATAGATCCCATCGTTTCCTGCTGAAATAAAACTGGTATGCTCCGGAAGATAATCGCGGATCCGAACATTTCTTATGTCTTTTTCACTGTCATTGCAAAGTGCAATCTTATATGTAAGGACCTCATTTGGAAATATCCGGGACTGCTTTCCATGGCTGGATGCAACTTCAGCGCCAAGGGAAATATTAATGTCCGGTACCTCGTCTGTCTCCCTGCCGCTGTCCGCCGGCTGCTCAATCAGTAATTTCCGGATCGGAACTGCTTCTGTCTGCTGTTCTATGTTTTCCATGGTCCCTGCCGGACTCTCAAAAATTATTGGAGGGACTTTTGTTTCTTTTGACATCAAAGCATGTTTTTTATCTGAGCCATAATCTCTGTCTGAGCCATATTCTTTTGCCGGGCCCTGTGTCTCTGATGGTATTATCTCTGCGGTTGTTTCTGTTTCCGTGGACTCCTGCAGGCTGTCTTCCTCTGCGGTTGTTTCTGCTCCGGTTGATTCCTGGGGGCTGCTTTCCTCTGCGGTTGTTTCTGCTCCGGTTGATTCCTGGGGACCGCTTTCCTCTTCAGTTGTAGCTTCCGGTTCTGCCGTGGGCTCATTGGCCGGTAAAAGCACAGCTGGAACCGGCTCTTCATATCCTGGTAAATCAAATATAATGCCAGTCGGTTCCTCCACTGGAATAAAGCCGCAATCGTACCAATATGTAATCGTAATACTAGTGTACATATTTACTTCTTCCCTAAACTCCGTGTAAAGAATCACATCACTGTCCTCTGTATAACAAAGCATCGCATCCCCAACATGGATTCCACCGCTTAGAACTATTTCCTCCCAGAATTCATTGTCCAGGGACAGTCCCTCAATCTTACCCAAATTCCATGTCACACTATCGCCGGAACCAAGTCCATAAGCCTGGGGATACAGGATCACTTTTAACTGGTGTTTGACCACAGTATCTGAGGAGATGTTTTTATATTTTTCTAAGGTGATGTTCCAATTATCGCTGTTAATAATGGGAGCATTGTTTAGTGATACTTGAAACCACTCTGGAATAATCCCATCCTCTTTATCTGATTCCTGTTTCAGCAGTTCCTGTAAATCCGCTTGTCCCGAAAGTTCTGCCAATAACGGCATCTCCAAAGATTTGGATGCAACAGAGGGCGTTGCCAGTGTTTCAGCTCTTTTCCCTTTTGCCTTTACACCAAAAGAGCTTTCCACTCGCCCTGTCTCTGCAAAGGAAGCCAGGGAAACGGTAATGATCAATGCTGCTACCAAGGCCATGCTTGCTTGCAGCTTCATAAGCGCCCCCATTTTATTCCGGTTTTCATTCATATCTTCACCTCTGTTTTATACGACTAGCAATGCGCTACCACTACACCTTCTCTGCCTTCTTCTGTCACAATCTCACCTAAGCCGTCCAAATCCTTAACCTGCCGGTTACTCCCTGCAACAATGTATACAGCAACTGGAATGCTGAATAACAACGTGACCAATTCTATAAAATTACTGACTGTTATAAGTCGTCACCTCCTCTTAAGCGTTTTGGCGCTTTCTCTTTTGTACCAGTTCAGAACTAATCGATTGTACCAAAGGACTGCTGCCGTAATGCCCCAGATACCACCAATCGAAGCCGATAGCACAAAATCCAGCCCATTGATACCAGACCTCTTTTTCTGATCAGAATGCTGAATCAACGGTTCTGTTCTGACTGTTCGTATTTCCTCCCGGTGACAGCTTTGACACTCTCTCTGCTCAATCCTAATACCAGAATCCTGTCTTTCTTCCAGCACTTCCCATTTCCCATACTGATGACCGGTTGGAGACAAATATTCAATGTATGTATATCCACACAGGATACATACATTTTCAACCTGACCTTCTGAATCTTCGGAGTTTAATGTTAAAATATGGCTTTCAAATTCATGCTGCTTGCCGCCAGAGCAGGCGGGCTGCGTATCAGCAATCCCGATTCCGCTATTTAGGATAGTTAACAATAACGTGCATAGCAACATAAGAAATCTTTTTCTTATTTGCAATTACCTGTCCTCCTATCCTGACGTATAAATGGCCAGATGGTTGTAAACATTCCATCTGTAAATGTTTGGAGGTTATTTTCTTTATTATGCATAGTAATTCCTGTCAGCATTACTTTACCTCATTATTTCCGTTTCGTATTGATTCGTGGATAAACAGCATTCTTTTTGCTCCCAACTACACCACTCTTCTGGCTTCTGCGTATGATTCCATGATCTGCTTTAATTCTGAATAGTAATTTCTGCCTACAGGCAGCACCTCTCCCGTATCCAAAGTTATTTCTTTAAATGAAAAGTTTCTGATATGAGATATGGAAGCAACATAAGATTTATGGATTCTTACAAAACCGTGATCCTTTAGCCTTAATTCAATTTTCCCAATGGTTGAATAAAAGCTAAACTGATCACTTCCGTAATGAACAGTCACAATCCTTTTTACAACCTCAAAGTAATGAATCTTTTTTATCTGAATTTTTCGAAATTCACCAGCACCTGTACACATAATGTACTCCGTCTGCTTTTCTTGTACTGACCTTACCGCCTGCATGAATATATCTCCAAATTTTTCTACCGTTGTTTCTCCTTTTACAATGTAATGAAATGCTCTGACATCAAATGCCGTAGTGTAAAAATCTTTAGAAACTGTAAAAAAAACAATTTCACTGACACACCCCTGTTCTCTCAGCTTTCTGGCAACCTCATCCCCTTGTATCCCGTTCATTCTCATATCCAGATAAATAATATCAGGATAACTTCTGAGACTTTGCAAATGGAACAGTAATTCTTCACCTTTATGATACAGGGAAAACTCTACATCCATTTGATGAATTGATGCTACCAGCTCCAGACGCTTTTTACATTGTTTCAGTTCTTGCTCATTATCATCACAGATTGCGATAATCACGTCTTATTCTCCTCTCTATGTTCAATGAAAGCTTTATAAGTACAGCTATTTGGATTTCTAAAACACTGTTTTTAAGATACCATTAAACGTTAAAAACCATGCCAAAACAGGGCAACAGCTATTTGCTTTACATAGCTTGTCCCCACTGGTTCAAATAAATATAGGAGTGGTCTTATTTAGAATTGTAATGATTTCAAAATAGTCATAATATGCTTATTCCGTATCACTTCAAAATACCATTCTGAACTTTCCAAGATAAGTATATAAGAATCTTGATTCTGCTGGAGGTATATGTATTAAATATAAGTTTAAAGGTATCAAATATAAGTATTTCATAATAAATCCCCTATTTCATAAAAAGCATGAAGGCAATTCTATGAACAGGCAGAAAAGACGGCGAGGAGCTTTTTCTTTCAAATTCTCTTCGCCGCTTCTTCTTATTAAATACGTTTCTTTCTAAATGGCAAACAAATACCAAACAGGAACAACGATAAAACAATCAATGTCCTATATATAATTTGAAATGTATGATCCTCACCAGTTTTAGGTAATTTACCTAACATATCTTTGGGCACTTCTTGCTCATCAATAGTTACATGACCAGTATCAGCAGAGGAATTTGGCACTTCCTGATCATTGATATTAATACTGCTTTGATTGCCGGAATCTTCTGAAACAACAGGTCCGGTTTTGTTTCCATCTCCGCTGCCTCCGGTATTGCCTCCGTTATCTCCATTTCCGCCTCCGGTACTGCCTCCGTTATCTCCGGTTCCGCCTCCGTTATTACCATTATCACCTTCCCCGTCTCCGCCGTTGTTCTCTTCCTTCCAGGCTGCCCACAATGTGGTGTTTTCTGTAACAATATCACTGGCAAAGTCCCACAGGACAGGAGCATCATTCTCATCTAAATGAC
>JAEWRS010000094.1 GCA_023398855.1 Bacillota bacterium | reverse complement strand
TTGGTGGAGTGATTCACTGCTTTTCTTATGGAAAGGAGATGGCCAGGGAATTCCTGAATATGGGATATTATCTGGGCATCGGAGGTGTTCTTACGTTTAAAAATGCTAAAAAACTTAAGGAGGTTGTGGAGTACATGCCCATGGAACAGATGGTACTGGAAACAGACTGTCCTTATCTGGCGCCTGCTCCCAACAGGGGAAAGCGGAATTCTTCCCTTTATCTTCCTTTTGTAGTGAAGGAAATCAGTGCCATCAAAGGAATACCGGAAGAACTGGTTATTGAAATTACCAATGGGAATGCGAAAAAACTGTACAGGATAATGGAACAGCAATAAAGGAAAAAAGACATCTGTTTTGGTAAATACCATTATGGGTGTTTTTTAATTCAATAGCAGCGGGATTGGTTTTTACACCACCTGGTCAGGCAAGGGTTGATGTTTGCATGGGAAATTATATAAAACGGGCCCATTTATAAAGCGTTGACTTTTAACCTATAATAAGATACGATTATATAACAAAAATCGAATGGAAAAATATTATATGCAGAATAAATTAGGAAATCCCCAAAAAACTATTGAGATCATTCAAAAATATGAATTCGCATTCCAGAAGAAATTCGGACAGAATTTTTTAATAGACACCCATGTATTGGATAAAATCATAGCAGCGGCAGGCGTGACAACGGATGATTGTGTCCTGGAAATCGGTCCGGGCATTGGTACTATGACCCAATATCTGGCTGAGAGTGCCAGGCATGTGGTAGCAGTGGAGATTGATTCCAAATTAATCCCTATTCTCAAAGAGACCCTGGCTGACTATGAAAATGTAACCATTATCCATGATGATATCCTTAAAGTGGACATGAAACAGTTAACAGAACAGTATAACAGCGGACGCCCCATTAAGGTAGTGGCAAATTTACCGTATTATATCACCACTCCTATCATCATGAGTTTGTTTGAAAACAAGGTACCTATCGACAATATTACAGTCATGGTCCAGAAGGAAGTGGCAGACCGCATGAAGGTAGGGCCTGGATCAAAGGATTACGGTGCTCTTTCCCTGGCTGTCCAGTATTATGCTGAGCCATATATCGTTGCCAATGTCCCGCCCAACTGTTTTATGCCCCGGCCTAATGTAGGGTCCGCGGTCATTCGCCTGACCCGGCACAAGGAACCTCCCGTAAATGCCGAAGATCCAGGTCTTATGTTCCGGCTGATCCGGGCTTCCTTTAATCAGAGAAGGAAAACCCTTCAAAATGGCTTAAATAACTCTCCGGAGGTCCCCTATACAAAGGAACAGATTGCCGAAGCAATTGAAAGCATGGGATTTGGCCCATCGGTGAGAGGGGAGGCATTGACCCTGGAGCAGTTTGCAGCCTTAAGCAACTATTTTAGTGGAATGAAACAGTAATCATTCAGGAGGCCCTATGTCAGATTCGCTGATTACCAAACGAGCAATAGCAGAAGCCTTAAAGCAGGTTTGTAAGGAAAAGCCCTTTGATAAGATATCCATATCCAACATCACGTCAGTATGGGGGTTAAACAGGCAGACCTTTTATTATCACTTTCAGGATAAATATGAGCTTTTAAGCTGGATCTATTATAATGAGAATTTTGCAAAATTAGCAGATGATATCACTCTGGAAAACTGGCATCAGAAGATCTTTGAACTCCTTCAAAACATGAAAGAAGAAAAGGCCTTTTATATGAATACCATAAAAGAACAGGAGCATACCTTTGAAAGCTATTTGTTTGAGATGGCAAAGGCCCTGTTTTCCGAAGCCATTTTAAAGCTGGACGAAATGAAAAAGCTGACTAATGAAGAGCGGGATTTTGATGCAGAGTTTTTTGCATATGGCATCTGTGGGATTATCGTTGAGTGGGCAGAAAAGGGAATGAAAACAGAACCTCAGCTATTGGCAAAGCGTTTAAAAAGCCTGGCCATAGCCGCGGAACGGGCCGCATACTTAAGGAGCCAGGCAATGCTTTAAGAAAGCTTATTCATGATAATATCCAGGCATTCTTCCCAGGAACAGTCTTTAATAAGAGAAATCAGGTCAGAATATGAAAATAGCTCTGTTGATATTGGATTAAATTTCTGCAGCAGTTCTTCTAAATTTCTGGCAGTCCGCTCCGGTGACTTCTTTCCATTTTTTAACTGGTGGAAAAGAGCTGTTTTCAGGACGGACTCCCGTATATGTTTGTGTATAATGGCTGACATAAATAGCCCTCCTTTTTAGCTATATTCATTTTAAAAGAAGAAAATCAAAAAGGCTATAGACAGAATTGAAAAATTGTCTTGTTTTCCGACATCATTTACTTGATGTCGTTTTTTTATACAACTGAAAAACCATGTATGGTGACGGATAAAATGAAGTATGATAATATAAGTGTATCAAGTGAATCGGATGTTACAATTCGTAGAATGGAGCGTTGTATATGAGAGAGAAAAACAATTTCGGAAAAGTGCTTGCATGGGGAGCGGCAGCCACCGCGGCGGGAATGGCTGCAAAAAAGGCCTATGACTATTCAAAAAAGCAGATGAATTTAAAGAAAGAAGAAACCCGGAAGCCGGCTGGGAGTGGCCAGACTTCAGGAAAAGCATATTTTGTTGGCGGAGGCCTGGGCAGCATGGCAGGAGCGGCATATCTCATACGTGACTGCAATATGCCGGGAGAGCAAATCACAATTTATGAAGGAATGCATATTCTGGGAGGAAGCAACGACGGAATTGGTACCCCTGAACATGGATTTGTATGCCGCGGCGGGCGCATGCTGAATGAAGAGACTTACGAAAATTTCTGGGAGCTGTTTGGTACGATCCCGTCATTAAACAATCCTGCCAGAAGCGTTTCAGAAGAGATTCTGAGCTTTGACCATGCCCATCCCACTCATGCAAAGGCAAGACTGGTGGACAAGGATGGAACCATTCTTGACGTAAAGAGTATGGGATTTACCCAGAAGGAACGCATGGCACTGTTAAAGCTTATGAACACGTCAGAAGAAAAACTGGATGATATGACCATTGAAGAATGGTTCGCCGATATGCCTCACTTTTTCACCACAAATTTCTGGTATATGTGGCAGACCACCTTTGCATTCCAGAAATGGAGCAGCCTTTTTGAATTCCGCAGGTATATGCGCCGGATGATCCTGGAGTTTTCCAGAATTGAGACTTTAGAAGGTGTAACAAGAACACCTTTAAACCAGTATGACAGTGTGATTCGCCCCTTAGAAAGCTACTTAAGGAAGCAGGGGGTTGTTTTTGCAGAAAACTGTGTTGTTACTGATATAGATTTTGTCGATGGAGACGGAATCACGGCTAAGGTGCTTCACTTAAAGGATAATGGAATAGAAGGTACTGTTGAGCTTCAGGACGGAGATATCTGTATTATGACCAATGCCTGTATGACCGACAGCGCGACTCTGGGAGATCTCCATACACCTGCTCCGGTGCCTGTTTTAAGACCAATATCCGGGGAGCTGTGGAGCAAGGTTTCTGCAAAAAAGGCTGATCTTGGAAATCCCTATCCATTTTTTGGAGATGTTCATGAGACCAACTGGGAGAGCTTTACCGTAACAAGCCGGGGAAATAAGCTTCTTAAGCTGATCGAAGACTACTCTGGCAATGTGCCGGGAAGCGGAGCACTTATGACATTTAAAGACTCCAACTGGCTGATGAGCATTGTTGTGGCGGCCCAGCCTCATTTTATTAATCAGCCACTTGATCAGACCATTTTCTGGGGATACGGGCTTTATACGGACCGTGAAGGGGATTATGTGAAAAAACCCATGAAGGATTGTACAGGAGAAGAGATGCTCATTGAGCTCCTTCATCATCTTCATATGGAGAACCGTAAGGATGAGCTCCTGGCAGAGGTTGTCAACGTCATTCCCTGTATGATGCCGTTCGTTGATGCTCAGTTCCAGCCACGTAAGATGACCGACCGCCCAAAGGTGGTTCCGGCAGGCTCCACCAACTTTGCTATGGTAAGCCAGTTTGTTGAAATTCCGGAAGATATGGTATTTACTGAGGAATACTCCGTACGAGCTGCCAGGATTGCAGTTTACACTCTCATGGGATTAAATAAGAAGATATGTCCGGTTACTCCCTATGTGAAGGATCCTAAAGTATTAATGAAAGCGGTTCAGACTTCATACCGCTGATGGAAGGCAAAACAATCAGAAAGAGCCAGACATTTTCCAAATGGAAAACGTCTGGCTCTTTACTGTTCATCCCATAGAATCATCATAGCAGGCACGGACACCTCCGATATATTTCGGCCGGGTACGGGCAGTGACCACATGGGCAGAGCCAATGTACCTGGTTTTAATACGGACCGGGACGGCTACTGTCTTTAAGTGCATTCCGATCAAGGTATCCCCTATATCAATGCCGGCATGAGCTTTCACTGACTCCACAGCCACCGGGCATTGTAACGTATGGTAAGCCGCAGTGGCAAAGGATCCTCCGGCTTTTAGCTGGGGTATTACATTGACAGGTTCATAACCATATAATTTTGCAGCTTCTTTTTCCAGGATCAAAGCCCGGTTTAAGTGCTCACAGCATTGGGCGGCAACGTAAATTCCCTGAGCCTGAAAAGCTTCGTACATGGCGGAAAATACTGTCCGTCCTATCTCCGCACTGGAATGGGAGCCGATCCTGTGATCGGAAATTTCACTGGAGGAGCAGCCGATAACGACTAAATCTTTCTCATTTAAATGTGCAGCCTCCAACAGTTCCTTTGCGGCCATTGCAGCCTGTGCTCTGATCTCTTCCAGCATAATTAGGCCTCCTTATCATTCATATGCATTCTTTTTATAATGCCCCACGGATTGCAGCAGCCATTTCCTCGTATTCCTTATCCGTTAAATATAGCTTATCCGGGTTCATGGCAAAGGTACTTCCCCATTCATCTCCGCCAATATATTTCGGAACAATGTGCATATGAAGGTGGCAGCCTGTATCGCCGTAGGCACCGTAATTGACTTTATCCGGGTTAAACACTTTGTGAACAGCTTTGGAAACTCTGGACACATCCGCAAAAAAGGCACTGGCTTCTTCAGAAGAGATGTCCACCAGCTCGCTGACGTGATCCTTATATGCCAGAATAACTCTGCCCTTCTTACTCTGCTCTTTAAATAGATATAAAAAACCAGTCTCCATTTCACAAATTGGATATCCGAATTTGGCTACCAGCTCGCCCTTCATACAGTATGCGCAATTTGAATCTTTCATAATCATGTACCTTCCTTCGTTTTTGTCTAAGAGCTTAAGATTTGCTTTTAATGTGAGCAGCTACCTTTGCATCTTCTTTTTTTATGTGATTGATCAGCCAGCCGCCGATGGCGCTGTTGACCTCTCCAACAAGGAGAATGGAGGGACCCTCTTTTTCAAGCTTAGAACAGATTCCAGCTACCACTTTTTTAAAATCCTCGTGGTAACGTTTGTGGTTTACATAATCCGGATATTGATATTGAAGCTGAAGCAATTCTTCGTTGCTGAAATGCTTTGCAGTATAATCCTTTAAAAATTTGGTGGTATTAGCCAGTTCAGACCGGCCTTTCCCAGTAGAGCAGGCGGAAAGCAGGTTATTGATCGCTTCGATCAGCTGACGATGCTCAGAATCAATTAACTGGTTGCCGGTTTCCAATTCTTTTGTAAATGTATATGCCATATTTATCATCTCCCTATCTTACATTTTACACTCATTCTACACTATTTACTGGCAAAATCCAACCGTTATTTTTCCTGCTGCTTTATGGAAAAAACATGTTTTCCCTCCTTAATGTACTCCTTCGGTATAACACAAAAAAAGCCCGGCGCAGACAGCAACCGGGCAAAGGTTTACATAAGACGGAACCATATAAAGGATGAAACATAAATTTAGATGTTATCGATTCTGGCAAGAGCTGCGTCATCAGCCACTATAATAACATCTGGATGAAGCTGCAAAATGGATGCCGGAACACGGGAGGTAACCGGACCATAGATGACATCGTAAAGGATATCTGCTTTGTCGGCTCCACTGATGATCAGCAGGATTTTCCTGGCTCTCATGATAGTGCCGATCCCCATAGTATATGCCTGGCGGGGAACCTGGTCAATGGAAGCAAAGAAACGCTTGTTGGCTTCTATGGTGCTTTCCTGAAGGTCCACGATGTGGGTATCTTTTGGGAATATATCGGAAGGCTCGTTAAAACCAATGTGGCCGTTGTGTCCGAGACCTAAAAGCTGTAAATCAATGCCGCCCAGGCC
>JAEWRS010000074.1 GCA_023398855.1 Bacillota bacterium | reverse complement strand
TGTTATCCCGGAATCTACCAGCTTCCGGGAAATATAGTTGGATACTTTCATTCTCATGGATCGTCTCTCCTTTCCTCTTTCCTGCCATATTCACCGGCGTAAGAGTAAGCCTGTTTGACATAATGAGGAATGTTTTATAGTTCGCAGGACAGCTTGAGGAGTAAAGGACTGCTTACAACTCCTGCAGATACACTCTGCTCACTGCTTTTGTGAAGATTATACCACACCGCCCTTTATTTTCCTATTAAAGTTTTCTTACTTTATGTATTCAGAAAGCTTCCATATTTCGTCAGAAATCCCTTGTTACGGAAGTTTCCTCCCTGGTTTATGGGGGGACCCCTGTCTTTTCTCATCTTTTTTCTTGTTATGCTATCTCCTTCCATATCTGCCAGTAAACCACACTATCAAAGTATCTTCAAAGTACGGTATAATCGCAGAGTAATGCAACTATGGATTTTCGGCCACGATAAAACTTATTGCAAAAAAGGAGAGAACATATTTATGAAAAAGCATTTAAAATTGATGGCTGTATTATCCGCTGCCGGTATATTAACCGTAGCAGCTCCAGAGCTGGGCTTAATCAGCACAGCCGCAACCGCCTATGCGAAAGTAGTCGGCTGGGTCGAGGAAAACGGAAGCTGGAAATTTTATGACGATAATGACAGCTACGTAACCGATACCTGGAAAAAACGCGGTGAAGACTGGTTCTACTTAAACGAAGACGGCGTAGTCGCCACCAATGCACAAATCGATGAATATTATGTAGACGAAAGTGGAAAAAGGGTTTCTGACAAATGGATTTCCATGGAAAATGAAGAATTCTGGGACTCTTCCGATGCCCCTGAATTTTTATGGCATTACTATGGAAAAAACGGCAAACAGATTATTTCCAAGTGGCAGAAAATCAGCGATAATCAGTATTACTTCAATGACCAGGGTGAAATGATGACCGGTAAAGTAGAAGTTGAAGGCAGTACTTATTATTTGGGAGCAGTGAATGACGGTGTCATGAAAACAGGCTGGATCCAGCTTGAGAATGATTCTGAAGATCTTGATGAAACCCATTCCTGGTACTATTTTGATAAAACCGGCCGTATGATTGAGAATCAGGTCGACAAAAAGATTGATGGTAACTACTATACCTTTGCAAGTGGAATCATGCAGACCGGTTGGTACAAACTTCCGGAAACTGCTACTGCTTCCGAAGCAACTGTTGATGAAAAAACTGCAGCCGGATATCAGTACTATGATATAAATAATGGTGCACGGGTTGATGGTTGGAAGGAAATCGAAGGCATTGCAGGAATCAGCGAAGAAGGAGACATCTTTACCTTCTATTTTAAGAATGGCGCTCCTTATTCCGCAACAAAAGGACTTGAATTATTTACCATCGATTCAAAAAAATATGCATTCAATACAAAGGGAGAAATGCAGACCGGACTGGAAGTCGTTAACTTAGAAAATGGCGGAGTTGCCAACTTCTACTTTGGGACAGACGGTGCAATGGCTACCGGAAAGCAGACAATTTACAACGAGGATATGGCTGAAGATCAGGTATGGTTCTTCCAGACAGAAGGAACAAACAAAGGCCAGGGAATTCACGGTGTCCGTGACAACGTACTGTACGAATATGGCTTAAGAAAACAGGCTGATGCAGACTTAAAGGTTGCTCCTATTTCCTTTGAAGGTAAGCAGTATCTTGTAAATGCCAGCGGTACGCTCCAGAAAGCAACCTCCTCTTCCAAATCAGCTGCAAAGCCTGAGCTTGGAGCAGGATTTAAAGATTATAAGGATTCTAATGACAAAGTATGGATTGTCGATGTAAACGGCATTATCCAGTAAATTTGCAACAACTAATATACAAAAGATTCATCCGTTCAAAAAAAAGAGGTCCTCATGCTTATGGCACGGGGACTTCTTTTATGCATTCTGCCTCAAATATTTGTCTTTTTTTGTGTAGCTTCTATAAATTTACGTTTTTCTATATCTTTTGTACATTTTTGCGTTATAAATGAAATTATTTAACGTTATATATTATAGAAGTGGGTTGTCTTTAATCTAAAAAAGGAGGAGACTGATGAGAGAACTGTCCGTGTACTATTGTCCCAAATGCGGTTACTATGGATACTATCAGCTTCAGCGGAACGCAGTTTGCCCTAAGTGCAGGGAGGCTATGGTAACATTATCCATCAGTTATCAGGATTTTATGGACCTCTCCTGTGAAGCAAGGGACGAACTGCTCTCCGCCCATATTATTGCAGCATCTTCTCCCTATGTCCATCGCCTTCTGGCGCCACACATGGTCAATAATAACCGGGAGATTATCGCCCGCATGGGGGATCGCATTACAGAATTAGAAATTGAAAATGAAAAGCTGAATAAAACCATCGAATGGATGCATCAGACAATCTGGGAGCTGATGCGTAAAACCAAAGGACTTGATCCAGGAAACGAGGAAAGTCCCAAAACCGGGATTAACTCCTGACAGGAATACTGCCGGGAGTGCCCCCGCACTTCCCGGCCATCCCTGGTCAGGCCACTCCATCAACGCTTATGTAACGACCAATCAATCTGTTAAGCGTCTGATTTAACCTTTTAATCACTTTATGGAGTTTCTCATTCTCTTCCATAAGCCTCTCATTCTCCATCTCTATAATCCTTAGCCTCTCAGCATCTGTCATATAGAAAGCCCTCCTTTTTTATGCTTTTCTAGTAATCACTATAAGCCGTTTCCAACTGTTTGAAAAGCAAAACTAATCGCAATATTCGACATTATTTTGTCTTTCGTTAATAATTTGGTCATATTTCCTTCTAAAAATGGGCTAAAATACTACATCTATTTATTTTGACAAAATCAGGTACAATATGTACGATTGGACATTGTCGATAAAAATGAGAGAGAATTTAGCGGATTTATAATTTTTTTTAGAAGGCTGGGTATAATATATCACATTTTTTGCTCCAGGGAAAGTAATATTTGCAGGAAAAGCAAATGTTTCCTGGTAACTTTTATAAGCGTCAGTAATTATTAAGGAATCTCATACTTATAGAAATGGTACGCTTGGTAACAACCTATACTTTGTGCTTTTATTGCTTTTGTTTTTGACAACTTATTTATCATTGTTATTTACTTCATATGTTTATCTCTGCATTCATTTTATAAAGCTGGAAAAAACAAATTATTTTGCGATTCCATCTTCTAGAATCTGGTAATATCACCGAATTTGTCCAACGCTTCCTGGAGTGTCAGCCCTATTCCTGATCATACAAGTAAAAAAATAAGCATAAGGATTATCCCTACGCTTACTTTTTCATCCTGGATAGGTTCCGGCCATCTACTTTTTAATCAGGACCCTCTTGGAAATGTCTTCTTTCTCCTTTGGAGCAGGCTCTTCCCCAATGCCGCCAAAAGGCATTTCAGCTATCAGCAAATAGCTCTCCGGCAAGTCAAACAATTCACGCACCTTCTGGTCAATAACCGGATTATAATGCTGTAAGGAGGCACCTATGCCTAATTCCCTCAGCCCGCTCCAGATGCTCAGCTGAAGCATTGCACTGGATTGCATCGCCCAGACCGGAAAGTTACCCGCATACAGTGGAAATTGCTCCTGAATGCCCTTTACTACCTCTTGGTCATAGAAATAAAGAATGGTTCCTGCTCCGGCTTTAAAGCTGTCAATTTTTTCTCTTGGAACCTGCCCGCCAAAGACATCATAAATAGAATCCCATAATAATTCTTGTTTCTCATCCAAAGCCACCACAATACGCGAGCTTTTCATATTAAATGCATCCGGTACCAGTTCCGTTAGCTTCTCAATCTGGCTGATCACTTCATGAATTTCAACTGGAAGCTCCTTGCTAATGTTATAATAGCTTCTACGCTTTTCTAAAGATTGAATAATACTCATTTTATTACCTCCTGGTCTCCTGACAAATATCTTTTATTTGTTATCATATGACATTTCTTTCTGTAAAAAGGTTCCTTGCTCTAAGTCTGAAAAAGCCTTTTGCAATTCTGCCTTTGTATTCATCACAATAGGTCCTCCCCAGGCTATAGGCTCTCCCAAAAGCATGGAGCTTATAAACAGTACCTGGGCATTGTCTTTTAGGCTTTTTATCTCTACACTGCTGCCAGATGTAAGCTTTGCAGCCGTCTTCTCTTTCACCAGTTCATCTCCGATAGAAACTTCTCCTGACAGGGTAAAGACCATAACCGAACGTTCAGGCTCTGTATCTATGAGAATGGAAGTGTCAGGCTTTAGATGGATATCGTAATAGTCTAAGGGAAGATGCTTGCTCATATATCCCTTCCTGTCTTTGTATTGACCTGCAAGAAGTCTCAATTTCCCATTTTCAAAACCAATCTCTTCAATCTCTCCATTTTTAATACTGTGGTAGGAAGGAACCGTCATTTTATCCTTTGAAGGTAAATTCAGCCATAGCTGTACTCCAAGCATACGTTCCGAGGCCGGCAGCTTCTCTTCATGCAAGATGCCAGAACCTGCTGTCATCCACTGAACCTCACCGTCTGAGATAGAATCTTCATTCCCCAGACTGTCCCGATGAACCATCTGCCCCCTGTATACATAACTGATGGTCTCAATACCTCTGTGAGGGTGCATGGGAAAACCTGCTGTATAGTCATCAGGATTCGTACTGTCAAAAGAATCCAGCATCAATATGGGATCAAATTCCTCCGTTGTATCATGCCCTAGTACCCGGACTAACTTCACTCCTGCACCATCCTGAGTATTAAAACCTCTGATCTGTCTTTTAATTTTTCTTTCCACTATTCTCATCTCCAAACTTTTTTAATAAATTAGCCAACTGCGCCTTTTCTTCATCAGTCCAACAGGACATTGACTCAATAATCCTGGCTTCGTTTCTCGGGTATACCTGGCCGATCAGCTCCTGTCCCACAGCAGTTATATGCAGTATGCACCGTCTCTTATCCATTGTATCTGTTTTTCTTATAAGATAACCTCTTTTTTCAAGATTATTTATAATCAACGGCATGGTACCGCTGGAGCTCAGTATCTTTTCCTGGACCTGCCCAACAGTCATATCTCCCTTGTGATACAGCGCTTCCAATACTGCAAATTGGCCCAGGGTAAGCTGGTAGTCCGAAAAAATTTTAGTTGACTGGCGGTCAATATCATTTATGGCCCGATGAAGACCAATCAGGATTTTTAATTCTGTCTTTGCCATTGCTTCTCCTAAATTATCTCTATGTAGTTATATATTACTCTATGTAGAGATAAATTGCAATAGTTATTTTAAATTTATTTTCAGAGATTACCTGTCATGAATCACAGCACGTATCAGCAATCCCCCAAAAAACCTTATCATAAAATTGACGATATTTGGAAAGCTCCTAGCTAGCGTAAAGTTTTATTCGGATAATGGAAAATAAATAAAAAGAGAACACCACTTTGTGATAAAGTATTTAGCGACAAAACTAATACAAACAAAGGATTGGTGTTCTCTATGATTAACAGTATACG
>JAEWRS010000015.1 GCA_023398855.1 Bacillota bacterium | reverse complement strand
GGTTTAAACAGGAAAAATATTTATAAAAGGTCACTGAAACATGTTCTTCTTTTTCTTCTACCTGGACAGATTCCAGCTGCTCACTGGATAAGTGAAGAAAATATTTATTTCTCCAGTCGTCTTTTTTGTACATATCATTATCAATGACAGCCCTGTCTACCGTCAGTTCCGGTCCATGATTCATCAGCTCTCTGTCATGTGCCTTGTAGGAAACCAGATTTCCGTACACCGTGTTAAACACAGCCAGTGCCTGTTCATTCTGAATGACAATCTCAGTTTCACTTACGACGGCTTTAAGGCTGCTTTTTTTCCCATGCTTCCTGCTTTCCTTCTTGAATACTGGCAGCTGAAACTGTTCTCTTGCCACCAGGTGGCCGGCTTTTGCGTAGGGAGCATCCTTCTTTAACACAAAGAAAAGATTCAGATAATAATCCGTATTTGGCAAAACTTCCACCTGGCCCCAGGGAATCTTTATTTCCTTCTTGGTTCCCGGCAAAGCCTCCAAAGCCTCAAGCTCTCCCTGAAAGAGAACTTTGTCATCATAGCTTATATTCCACTGCAGCCTCAGATGCTCAAGGCCCAGGAAATCATAACAGTTCTCCACCTCCACCAGCCGTTCTTCCCAGCTTATAAGCACAGCCTTTACAGGAGCGATCACCTGCTTGTATTCCATTAAAGCAGGGCTTGGCGTGCGGTCAGGAAATAAAAGCCCGTCAATGCAGAAATTCCCGTTAGTCGGCGTATCTCCATAATCTCCGCCGTACTTATAATATATTTCCCCGTTATCTCTTCTTGACTCAATGCCATGGTCAAACCATTCCCAGATAAAGCCTCCCTGAAGCCTTTCATACTTCCGGTACGCTTGCTGGTACTCCAAAAGTCCTCCAGGTCCATTTCCCATGGAATGGCCGTACTCACACATGACATGAGGCTTATTTCCTCCCAGGCTTCCTTCACCTATTTCAATCAGCTTATTCAGCCTTGTGTACATGGTGGAATATACATCCGTTACCTTTGCTAGGGTATCCCCCTCATAATGGATCAGCCTGGAAGGGTCCATTTCCTTTGCAACAGATGCCATTTTCTCAAAATTACAGCCAAAGCTGGATTCATTTCCAAGGGACCACATGATGATACAGGGGTGGTTGCGGTCTCTTTCGATCATCCGCTCCACACGGTCCACATAAGACCTTTCCCAGGAAGGGTCATTGCTGATGCGGCTGTATTCCCCTGAAAGTTCAAAGCCATGGCATTCTAAATCCGCCTCATCTACTACATAAAGTCCATATTGATCGCAAAGCTCATAAAGATACTCATTGGGAGGATAATGGGAACAGCGGATGCCGTTGATGTTGTGCTGCTTCATGAATACCACATCTGAAAGCATGCTTTCCTCTGTGACTGTCCTGCCGTTTTTCGGATCATAATCATGCCTGTTTACGCCGTTAAGCAGCACAGGCTTTCCATTTACTGTAAAGGTATTACCTTTGATTTCCACCTTGCGGAAGCCAACAAAAAAAGGTATGGCTTCTTTTAATTGTGCTCCCTCATATCTCATGAGGAGAAAGGTATACCCATAAGGATTTTCTGCGTTCCAGAGTCTGACCCCTTCCACAGGGATATGGATATTCTCTGTTTCCCCCACAGATGGCAGAAAGCCTTCCGAAACCACCTTACTTTCCCCATCAAGCAATGCCCAGGAAAGGGAAGTGTGCCTTGCCGGCTTTTCCATAAAAACCTTGGCTTTCAGGATACCATCCTCATAAGATTTATTCAAGTCTGTATCAATATGGCAGTCCCATATACAGGTATGATCCATATGGATCAGCTCTACCTCTCTGAAAATACCACTTAGCCACCACATATCCTGGTCTTCCACATAAGTGCCGTCGCTCCACTGGTACACCCGTAGGGTAATCTGGTTTTCACCTTCCATAAGCACATCCGTCAAGTCAAATTCCGCTGACATCCTGCTGACCTTGCCATAACCCACGTACTGTCCGTTCACCCACAGGTCATAGGCGCTGTCAACGCCATGGAATTTAATGATGGTGCGCTTAGAAAGCCACTCCTTTTCCACAGTAAAATTCCTTCTGTAAATCCCTGTGGGATTCCTGGAGGGCACGTAAGGAGGGTTGATGGGAAATAAATACAATACATCGGTGTAATGCATCTGACCGTATCCCTGCAGCTGCCAGCAGGAGGGGACTGTTATGGTCCCCCATTTCCTTGTATCTGCCTTTGGCATGTAAAAATCCTCAGGGGAATATTCCGGGGCTTCCAGGTATAAGAAATCCCAGCTGCCGTTTAAGCTTACGTTGCTCCGCTTTGCCTTGTCCTTTTTTAAAGCAGCCTCACGGGATGGATACCTGTCAAAGGCAGCATGTCCCGGAAGCTTGTTTATATGGGGAACGGTATGGTCCTCCCACCGTTTTTTCTGTCGCTCCATAGTAGTTTCTCCTGTCATTTGATTGCTCCGCTCTTACCTTCCACAATGTATT
This sequence comes from Bacillota bacterium, assembly GCA_023398855.1. GTDB lineage: Bacteria > Bacillota > Clostridia > Lachnospirales > Lachnospiraceae > Lacrimispora. The sequence goes on along the minus strand of JAEWRS010000015.1, from coordinate 494 downwards.
TCTGAGCGGCAATAAATACTAAGACGGGTGGAATGATCATTATAATCGTAATACACATCAAGGGTATGATCTGCGTTTCATGCACCCCCTTAAAAGATGCCAGTCCCAATGCCAGGGTGTATTTGCTTCTGTCCTGTAAGAATATCAATGGCCCAAGGTAGTCGTTCCAGACCGTGAGGATATTTAAGATCCCGATTAAGATCAGCTGGGGCCTCATCATTGCGATGAAAATCCTGGAATAGATTTCAAAGGCATTGGCCCCGTCGATTCTGGCCGCTTCCTCAAAATCCTTTGGTATTCCCATTAAAAACTGCCTTAATAAAAAGATATAATAGGCTGACCCGAAAAAGGAAGGGACGATCAGGGTTTTTAAGGAGTTAATCCATCCAAAGACCTTGAACTCCATGTACATGGGGATCATGGTCACATCCCAGGGGATCATCATGGTTGCCAGAAGGATCATAAACAGCAGATTTTTAAAGCGGAAATCATAC
>JAEWRS010000190.1 GCA_023398855.1 Bacillota bacterium | reverse complement strand
AAGAAGCAGCGCAAGCTGGATTGAGGATCAGGATTTCTTCCGGTTCTCCGGGATTTTCCGGGAAGTGTATTTATATGCGGTTCCAGAGGGCCATATTAATGATTTATTCATTCATGGAGAGGTGTCTGATGATTACCAGGATGGCCTGTTCCGGGCAGTGCTGACACTTACAGGAGAAACAAAGGGAACCATTCATGCCGTATTAAACGATCGGGATGGAAAATCAGCCGCATCCTGGGAGGCCATACCTGCAGAGAATGAAGTAGAATTCTCCTGCCGCATTCCCAATGTTCACTTGTGGAGCGGAGAGGACCCATACAGGTATGAGCTGATTGTCACCCTATACGATGAACAGGGAAATGTGAAAGAAATCGTTCCCCAGAAGGTGGGCTTTCGCCGTTTTGAGCTGAAGGACCGTCTGATGCAGTTAAACGGAAAGAGAATTGTATTTCGGGGAATAAACCGTCACGAATTTAACGTGAGAAGAGGCCGCTCCATTACAAAAGAAGACATGCTGTGGGATATCCGGTTCTTGAAACGCCACAACATTAATGCGGTCAGAACCTGTCATTACCCAGATCAAAGCTTGTGGTATGAGCTTTGCGACGAATACGGAATCTATCTTATTGATGAGGCAAATTTAGAAAGCCATGGTTCCTGGCAGAAAATGGGGGCCTGCGAACCTTCCTGGAACGTGCCCGGAAGCCTTCCTCAGTGGAAGGACTGCGTGGTGGACCGGGCCAGATCCATGTTAGAGAGAGATAAAAACCATCCCAGCATCCTGATCTGGTCCTGCGGCAACGAATCCTATGCAGGAGAAGACATTCTGGCAATGTCGGAATTCTTTAAGGAAAGAGATCCTTCCAGGCTGGTCCACTATGAGGGCGTATTCTGGAACAGGGAATTTGACCGGACCAGTGACATGGAAAGCCGGATGTATGCCAAGCCTCATGAGGTAGAGGAATATTTAAAGAATGATCCGGAAAAGCCCTTTATTCTATGTGAATACATGCATGCAATGGGCAATTCCCTTGGAGGAATGAAAAAGTACACGGATTTAGAAGACCAGTACCAGATGTACCAGGGCGGCTTTATCTGGGATTATATTGTCCAGTCCTTAATGAAAAAGGATGCCTTTGGCAAGGAGCATATGACCTATGGCGGAGATTTCGGTGACAGGCCAACCGATTACAGCTTCTGCGGAAACGGGATCGTTTATGCTGACAGAACCGTTTCTCCAAAGGCTCAGGAGGTTAAATACTTATATCAGGATATCCGCCTGATACCTGATTCTAAAGGCGTGTCCATAGAAAACAGGAGATTATTTGCAGATACCTCTGACTTAGAGTTTGTGTATTCTGTATTAAAGGATGGAGAACCGGTTTATCAGAAGAGCTTTTCCACCTTAGTAAAGCCTTTGGAAACAGGGTATGAGGCCCTTTTGATACCGGATTTCAAAGAACCGGGAGAATATGTCTTCCAGGCTTCAGCCCTTCTTAAGCAAGATGCCTTGTGGGCGGATTCTGGCTATGAAACAGCCTTTGGAGAGGCAGTTACAGTGGTAAGGGGCCAGCCGGAAGCAGCCTGTGAAAAGCCTTTGACAGTGATTCACGGCGATGTGAACACCGGCGTTATGGGAGAGGGCTTCCGGGTATTGTTTTCCAGACAGGAAGGCAGCATCGTTTCTCTGGTTTATCATGGGAAGGAATGGATAGGAAGGCCGCTGATGCCGGTATACTGGAGGGCGACCATTGATAATGACAAAGGAAATAAATTTTCCACAGCAAGTGCTGTATGGTATGGGGCCGGCAGATTCCCGTATTACAGCAACGAAAACTTCAAGGTGGAAGAAAAGCCAGGAAGCGTAAGGGTGACCTATACCTATGGGTTGTCCACAATACCCCAGGCAGCAACAGAGGTTTCCTATGAAATAGATGGAAGCGGGGCCATTCAGGTAAGAGCCGTATTCAGGGGACAAAAGGGACTGCCTCAGCTTCCGGCCTTTGGCATGAGGCTTATTACTCCGGAAGCAGTTAAAAAGTTTACCTGGTATGGAAGAGGCCCGGAAGAGAATTACTGTGACAGAAAGGAAGGGGCAAGACTGGGGATATATGAGGACACACCAGAGAACAACCTTTCCCGTTATCTGGTGCCTCAGGAGTGCGGCAACAGGACAGGAGTCCGTTGGCTGAAGATCGCGGACATGGAGGGCCATTCCCTCACCTTCCGTGCATCCGGTCAGGCTTTTGATGCTTCTGTACTTCCTTATACTGCAGAGGAACTGGAATCCGCCACACACAGGGAAGAGCTTCCCCTGCCAAGATATACGGCAGTGAATATGTTAGGAGCAATGAGAGGTGTAGGCGGCGATGACAGCTGGGGAGCGCCGGTTTATCCGGAGTACTGCATAAGCGGGGAAAAGGAGCTTATAACAGAATTCATAATAGAAGGAATGTCATAAAAAACGGCAGAGCCAGCTGAAGGCGGATATGCAGAAAGCAGCGGGCAAGGAGGTTAAATCAGAAGACCTCCTTGTCCGTTGTTATTTGTATACAAAAAAGAGTTATCTGATATAAATGGATTGTTTTTCCCTGTAATAAGTGGTAAGTTGATCATAGACAGGAATTTTTCGGGATAAATAGCGGGTTAAATAAATAGTAACCGGAAGAATTAGGAGGAGAGAAATGAAATATCATTGGATTGATGAATATTTGAAATCAATGAAGGGAGTATCCAGTGATTTTAAGGAGGAATGGAACTGGACCAGATATCATCTTGGAGATAAAATGTTTGCCGCAGTGTGTAAGGATGACCAGGGCAGGGATCAGTTGATTACTTGTAAGCTGGAGCCTGCTGAAGGAGATTTTTTAAGGCAGAAATATGATGATATCATTCCAGGCTATTATATGAACAAGGTTCATTGGAATTCCATAAAAGCAGATGGGAACGTGCCGGATGATTTGGTGAAAGACTTGCTGGAGAAATCCTATTACCTGGTTTTATCCGGGCTGACCAAAAAAAAGCAAAAGGAATTACTTGGTGAATGAATTTCATTTGCAGCAGGAAGCGGAAGGAACGTAGGTTCCGTCTTCAGGGCTTGATAAAATCCTTTTGGAAGGCGGAGTGACAAAACAGGAGGATTCTGTCTGGCTGCTGGATTTTTGGGGTAAAAAGGACAAAGCAGGGATTTTGCTGATGCCCCCTACCCGCCATGTCATGCTTCATCTCAATGACTGCTGCAAGTGGAAGGAACACTTCCGGACAAAGAAGAGATGTTACAAAAGCACCTGAGGCTTTTTACAGCAGAAAGGTGCCTGGAAAATAAAGTAGATAAATTGCTTGACAAAATAAAAAATTGGCGGTACTCTAGTAATTGTACAATAAATACCAATAATTCTAAGAAAAGGAGGCAGAAACGATGAACTGTAACTATGATACAATCGGAATCAATAGAATAGCGAAATTATTTTATATGAATTCAGTCTGCCTCAGAGAAGATAGAATTTCATGATGATATTGTCATGGGATAAGTGACGGCTTTTAACAGAAGCCGCTTCTATGAGTTTTAACCGCAGTCTGAATGAACTGCGGTTATTTTTTGCCATTTACCGGAAAAGGCCGCATTATGCTGT
>JAEWRS010000435.1 GCA_023398855.1 Bacillota bacterium | reverse complement strand
TTATGCAAGACACATAATCTCATGCCAAGCATTTCTTTTGCCTTTAAAAGATGCCTGATATAGGCTCTGCTGTAGGAACGGCAGGCCGGACACCCGCAGCCTTCTTCAATGGGCTTATGATCCAGTTCGTATTTGCTGTTGTACATATTCATTTTTCCATGATTGGTGTACACATGACCATGACGGCCATTTCTTGACGGATATACACAGTCAAAGAAATCCACTCCTCTGTCCACGGACTCCAATATGTTGGCAGGGGTGCCTACTCCCATCAGATAGGTGGGCTTGTTCTCCGGAAGATATGGAACGGTTTCATCTAAGATCCGGTACATCTCTTCATGACTTTCTCCCACGGCCAGGCCGCCTAAGGCATAGCCGTCCAAATCCATGGCAGCTATGGTTCTGGCATGGGCGATCCGGATGTCTTCTAAGGTTCCGCCCTGATTGATGCCGAACTATAACTGATCTCTGTTTAAGGTATCAGGCAGAGAATTGAGCCTTGCCATCTCGGTCCTGCACCGTTCCAGCCATCTGGTAGTACGGTCCACGCTGTTCTGCATATATTCCCTGGTGGCCGGATGAGGGGGGCATTCGTCAAAGGCCATGGCAATGGTAGAGGCCAGATTGGACTGGATCTGCATACTCTCCTCCGGGCCCATGAATATCCTGTGTCCGTCAATATGGGACTGGAAGTAAACACCTTCTTCCTTAATCTTTCTTAGTCCTGTGAGGGAAAACACCTGAAAACCGCCGGAATCCGTGAGTATGGGCCGGTCCCAATTCATGAACCGGTGAAGTCCGCCAAATTCCCTGATTAGTTTATCGCCGGTACGAACATGAAGATGGTACGTGTTTGACAGCTGTACCTGGGTTTTGATCTCACGAAGGTCATCCGTGGAAACAGCCCCCTTAATAGCTCCCACCGTTCCCACATTCATGAACACCGGGGTCTGGATCGTTCCGTGAACAGTGGTTACCGCCCCCCGCTTTGCACGTCCATCCCTTGCAATGATCTTATAATTCATTTAAGCTTCCTTTTCTTGATTTCTTTGAGCATCAGCAGTTACCTTTGTATTCTCAATCTTCCGCCAAAGCCGCCTTGATCATGATGGCGCATTCAATCCGCTTTTTCTGCATTTCACAGCCGATTTCATAAACATCCGTAATGCTTCCATGGAAGTTATTGGAATTGGCTGCACAGCCTCCGCTGCAGTAAAACCTTGCAAAACAGTCCCGGCACTTATCCTTTGCATAGACATTGCAAAGCTTAAATTCATCCCGGATCTCTAAATTAGTCACGCCTGTATCCACATTACCCAGAAGGAATTCTTCCTCACCCACAAACTGGTGGCATGGATAAAAATCGCCCCAGGGAGTTACTGCCAGATACTCTGTTCCTGAACCACAGCCAGACAAACGCTTTGCCACACAGGGACCCTGCTTTAAATCAATATTAAAATGGAAGAAATTAAAACCATTGCCTTCTTTCTCCCTGTTAATGTATTCCACGGCAAGTTTATCATACTCCTCAAGGATTCCGGAAAGGTCTTCCTCCCTGATGGCATAGTCCTCTTCCGCCTGAGCTACCACAGGCTCAATGGACATGCTTTTAAAGCCAAGATCAGCAAATTCCAGGACATCCTTTGCAAAATCCATATTATTGCGGGTAAAAGTGCCCCTGATGTAGTAATCCCTTGTTCCTCTTAACTGTGCAAACTTCTGGAATTTAGGAACGATTAAATCATAGCTGCCTTTTCCGTTGCGGAAGGGGCGCATACTATCATTGACCTCTTTACGTCCGTCAAGGCTTAAGACTACATTGCTCATTTCCCGGTTGCAGAATTCCATAATCTCATCATTTAACAAAACGCCGTTGGTTGTCATGGTAAAACGGAAGTTCTTATTATATTCTTTCTCTTTTTCCCGTCCGTATTCAACAAGCTGCTTTACTACTTCCCAGTTCATCAGCGGTTCTCCGCCGAAAAAGTCCACTTCTAGGTTTCTCCGGCTTCCGGAATTGGCAATGAGAAAGTCCAGGGCCTTTTTCCCCACTTCAAAAGACATCAGTGCCCTGCGGCCATGGTATTCTCCCTCTTCCGCAAAACAATATCTGCAGGCTAAGTTGCAGTCATGGGCAATATGTAAGCAAAGAGCCTTTACCACTGTACTCCGCTTTTTAAAATCAACCACGTAATCGTGATATACATCCTTTGTAAACAGCTCTCCCCTGTCGATCAGATACTGGATTTCCTCCAGAGCTTCCCCTACTTCTGTTGCTCCGTATTTTTCACCAAGACGGCTTTGCAGCACTTCTCCCACTTCCTCAGGCAGGACCTGAGGCTTTTCCATCTCCTGCACCATGTCTGCTGCAATTTCTACTGCCTCATACATAACCGGGTCTACAGAATGAACGGAACCGCTGTTGACGTCCATAATGATATGGAAGCCATTGTTGATATATTGATGAATCACTTGCATTCTCCTTTATTGAAATAATTTGTCCTATAATTGGTTTTAAGCAGACAAGCGAAGGAACCCCTACCGTCATCACGACCGTAGGGGCATCTGCCTATCTGCCTTATGGCTGTTCTATACAGTTATTTCCATCCACCTTCTGCATTTATATGTAAACACAGACCCACAGCGGCTCACTAACGGCTGCGGTTCTCACAGCTCTGGTTTCCTACTGTACAGGATGTCTTACAAGCTGACTGGCAGGAAGTCTGGCACTCACCGCAGCCGCCTTTTTTCATGGATTCTTTTAATGTACTGGAATTTAATGTTTTCACATGTTTCATATACTTTTACCTCCTGTATTCACCTAATTCTTTGAGATTATACCACATGTTTTATGGGAGCGCAAGATATATTGGCCCTGGGAGAACTTACCTTATCAATTTTATTGTCAGGACATCCACGAATATCCGCCATACCCCTAGAATATACTGAAGCATAAGACAAGATATAAGGAGTAGTTAAATGGAAAAATCAAAGCTTCAGGTCACACTTAGAAACCTTCTTATCACCTACATACTGACCGGAATCCTGCTGGTGGTCCTGGCCTTAGCACTCTATAAATTCCGGCTGAAGGAAGGACAGATACGCCTGGGTGTCAATGCTGTTTATATTATTGCCTGTCTCTTTGGAGGAGTCTTAATGGGCAAGAGTGTACGGCAACGAAGATTTTTCTGGGGTCTTTTGCTGGGGCTTCTGTATTTCCTCATACTGTTAGCCGTATCCTTTTTCTTAAACAAAGGATTAAACGGCTCCTTGAACCAGCTCCTCACCACCATGGCCATCTGCGCAGTCAGCGGGACCGCCGGTGGGATGCTCAGTTGACGGATAATGTCCCTGGAAAAAAAGGAATGGGAGAAAAGGCTGCTTGCTTTTTCTCCCATTCCTGTTCTTACTTCCGTCAGGGTGCCTGAAGACCACCGCCAGGAAAAGGCCTAATGAGGCAGATACATACGCACCTTATCGATCCTGTTCTTGTCCAGCCCGTCTACAACAAGGCGTATTCCTCCGCAGACGACCTCCTCCCCCTGTTCCGGGAGCCGGTCAAGCTGTCCAATGATCAGGCCTCCGATGGAATCATAATCCTCGGACTCCAGTTCAAGGTTCAGACGGTCATTTAAATCATCAAGCTTCATGGAGCCTTCCACCAGGTATTCAAACGGTGCTACCTCCACCAGCTCATTTTCCTCATCCTCATCATATTCATCCCTGATCTCTCCCACAATTTCTTCCAGCAGATCTTCCAGGGTTATCATGCCTGCCGTCGCCCCGTACTCATCTAAGACAATGACCACATTATTACAGGTCTGGCGCATCTCCAACATAAGCTCTGCAGTCTTTTTATACTCGTATGTATAGAGAGGCTCCCTTAAAAAATCGCGGATATGAAAGTCGTCAGTCCTGGCCACAAGGAGCAAATCCTTCATATTAATGATCCCGATCACATTATCACTGGTTTCCTCATATACCGGAATCCTGGTGTACATTTCCTGCCGGAAAATATCGATCAGTTCATCATAAGCAGCATTTACCTCCACCAGGGTCATATCAATGCGTGGAATCATAATATCCCTTGCTACAGAATCTCCAAAATCAAATACATTGTTAATAATTTTTCTTTCTTCTGACTCAATGACACCTTCCTCATGGCTCACATCAACAATAGTCCTCAGCTCATCTTCTGTGATTGCATCCTGTTTATGGTTGGGATTCACATGGATAAAGCGCAAAAAGCCGGAAGATAGAATCTGTATGACATAAATGACCGGAGTCATGACAAACATAAACCCATAGACTAGTTTCGCATATTTTAAAGAAATTGTTTCGGAATACAAGGTAGAAATTGTTTTCGGAGAGATTTCTCCGAATACCAGAATAGCCAAAGTAAGGATACCGGTTCCAATGCCAATGGCCTTATTGCCCCAAACGCTCATGACCAGGGTGGTGGACATGGACGAAGCTGTTAAGTTTACCACATTGTTACCGACCAGAATTGCGCTGAGCATCTTACCCTGGTTCTCAAAAATCTTAATCAGCGTAGCAGCATTCTTATTGCCTGCTTCCGCTAAATTCCTGATTCTGATTTTGTTCACCGTAGTAAGCGCAGTCTCAGCTGATGAGAAAAGTGCCGACAATCCAACTAAAATAATTAATGTAAGCAACTGTATATAGTCACTTGAATCCAAAAAGATCAACTCCTGCTTTTTATATTTTATCATTGATTTTACAATACAAAAGCGGCTATGTCAAGAAGACAGCCGCTTTTTTCTGCTTTATCGCTCTTTCCACGCCTTTATTATCTCTAATATAAGGATAATTCCGGCTCCCAGGAAGATAAACATATCTCCCAGATTGAATACTACCTTTTTAAGCCTTCCCCACTGAATACTGAAATAATCCACCACATAATGGCGGACAAACCTGTCATACAAATTGCTGACAGCTCCTCCCAAGGCAACAGACAGGGCAAGCTTTTCCCAGACACTGCCCTTTTTCTGAAGAAGGCATGCCAGCATTCCTCCTATAAAGGATGCCACTGCCAGGGGAATCATCTGTACCAGGGGCTGGTGATCTTTAAAATAGCCGAAAGAAAAACCGGCATTATGATTTTTATGAAGCATAATCTTTCCGCCGCTTCCCTCCAGTTCCTTAGGAAATCCGGTTTCCTCCTGGTCTTCCATGGCGCCTTTTATGAGAAGATCCAGGGAAGCCAGTAATACGATGATACCGATATATACCATGACACACACTCCTTCCGTCCTTATTATCTCCACTCTTTTGTATTTTTTATCCCTTGCCCGGCAATTTCCCATTCATCAGCATCTCATCTGAATGAGTGGGCCTCCTATTTTATCTAAATAAGCTCTTGTAATAACAACGGATCCGATGTTGTGATCCTTGGGAACCTCATACATAATATCAAGCATGAATTGTTCTATAATGGCTCTTAAAGCCCTTGCTCCGGTCTTTTTCTTCAGGGCTTCTTCAGCGATCCATTCCAATGCCTCGTCTTCAAATACCAGATTCACTTCATCAAGCTCTAAGAGTTTTTTGTACTGTTTTAAAATGGCGTTTTTCGGTTCCTTTAAAACCCGGACCAGCAATTCCTTATCTAAGGATTCCAGAGTCACTGCAATGGGAAGACGTCCTAAAAACTCCGGTATCATGCCGAATTTACGCAGATCCTCATTGGTTACATGGGACAGAATATTGGGATCCTTCTCATACCTGTCCTTTAATTCTGCAGAAAAACCAATGGAAGATTTCTCCTTAAGCCTCTCCTTAATAATATCCTCTAAATCCGGAAAGGCTCCTCCGCAAATGAAAAGAATATTTTCCGTGCTGACTGCGGTCATTGGGGTCAGGGCATTTTTCTGGTTGGATCCCACCGGAACCTCCACCCTGCTTCCCTCTAAAAGCTTTAAAAGCTCCTGCTGGACA
>JAEWRS010000374.1 GCA_023398855.1 Bacillota bacterium | reverse complement strand
TCAAAGGGCTTGCTGTGGATCTTATGCATGGTGCTGGTGGAATTGGCTACGGTAGCCACTTTGTAGGTATCATATTCCTTCCACCAGTACATGGGCGCAGTGACATCCACTGACACCAGGATCTGCCTTATATACTTGCGGTGATCACTTCCCGCCTTTCTCAGACGCTTTGCAAGGCCAAGATCATTTGGCCCAAGAATGTATTGGCCTTTTTCATTATAACCGCTGTCCATACGGTCCCAGCTGTTCATGGGATTTCTCGCCCCCCGGATCGCATTCTCTATATTCATGACACTGGTTCTCTCACAGTTTAACATGGTATGTTCCTCTCTTCCTGTAAAATCCTTATTATAGGTCTACTTCATTGTATCATTGGAGAATATCCATATCCCAGAATATTCTGCTTCCTTTTTCCGTCTTTTTCACCACTAGCTTTTTTCCAATTTGTTCTTTTAACTCTGTCACATGGGAGATAATTCCGATCAGCCTGCGTTCTCCTGCCAGCTCCTGAAGAATCCGGACTGCCTTAAGCCTGGATTCCTCGTCCAGAGAGCCAAAACCTTCATCAATAAAAAGGGCATCCATGCTCACATTTCCTGCCGTACTCTGAATGATATCGGCCATACCAAGGGCCATGGCAAGAGCTGCCAGAAAGGATTCTCCTCCAGAAAGAGTTTTTATATCCCTCACCTTATCCGTTGCCATGGTATATACGTCTAAATCCAGTCCCACTTCACCCTGTCTGCCAAGAGTCTCCAAATCCCTGCATTGAAGCAGGAACTGGCCGTCTGTCATGGTATACAGCCGTTTATTGGCTGCATGGATCATCTGCATAAAATACTGTCTTTGGACATAGGTCTGAAAATCCAGGCTGGCGGTGCCGGTCATTTTTCCATTGGCTGTCTGGTACAAGCTATGGTACAGGCGGTATGTTTCTTCCAGCTGTTCTTTTTCCTTCCAAAGCCGTTTTAAATGATCAGCAGCCTGAAATGCCCTGCTTCCAATCGCCGTAACCCTGGCTTCCCTGGCCTGTAGCTTCCTTTGTTCCTCTTTATAAGCATCCGCCTGTTCGATCCAATGCTCTGTTTCTATCCGTTCACGGCCCTTAGTCTGATCTTCGTATTGGCTGTAAACAGTATGAGCCTTTAACAGCTCCTTTTCAAAATTCTTTGCTTCCTGCTCCCATTGCCTCATTGTTTCCGGTGTCTGCCTTGCCCTGCGGTAATCCTGTTCTCCGGAAAATCCCAGGGTATGTAACGCAGACTGAAAGGCATGGCAAGCCTGTTCCATGGCAAGCCGCCGCAGCTCCCGGTTTTCCTCTTCTGCAGCCAGACGTCCCTTTCCTTCCTTTTCCTTTTCGGAAATGGTCCGGAGCCGTTTACCTGCCTGTTCCTCTTCCCTTAAAAGCACTTCCTTTCTTTTCTGGAAGCGCTCCAGTTCTCTTACAGCAGTCTCCTCCTCAGGATATGGAAGAAGTTTTTTCACATGATCGGCTTCTGCCATAACAGTTGCTTTAATTACCTGCTTGTGCTGCCAGTCCTTTATGGCATTATCCTTATATACTTCCAGCTCCCCAAGTCTTGCCCGGCTGGTTTTTTTTATTTCCAGGATACTCTTTAACAGGCTGTCCGCTTCCAAAGCTTCCTGCTCTTCCTTCATGATCTCTGCCACAAGCATGGTGAGCCGCTTCTTCTCATCAGACAGGAGAACCTTCCGCTGCTCCGGAGGAAAGGACTCTCCCAACCACTTTTCTTCCTCTCCTTCTAAAAACTCCTTTTGGTGGCGGAAGGTTTCCAAGGCCCTGACAGCAGCCTGGGCCGTTTGGGAACGCCGGTCCTCCGCCTGGTTTCTGTTGGCCTTTGCCCGTTCTACCTCTTCCTGGGTGACAGCGCCTGCTCTTAATTCCGCTTTCATGGGGTGATGAACAGAACCGCAGACTGGACAAGGCTTCCCCTCCGGCAGCTCACTGGCCATGATTCCGGCCTGCAATGCCAGGAATTCCTGGAATCTGGCATTGTATTCTCTTTCCGCCTGCTCGTAATCTCTTTGAGCCAAAAGGGCTGCTTCCTGGGATTTCTCTTTCCTTATGCCTGCTGCCTCCTCTTCCTTAACCGCCTGCTCAAGAGCTTCCATTGCCTGCTGCTTTACAAAAAGTTCAGCCTTTTTTTGCCTGATTTCCTGCAGATTTCCTGCCTTTTTCTCCGCCTGCTCCTGCCTTACTTCATTTGCTGACAGCCGTTCCTTGATCAGAGACAGCTCTGCATCTACATTGCCAAGACACTGTTCTGCTTCTTTTTCTTCTCTTATTCTTTCCTTTAATGTCTTTTCAGCTGCTTGCCATTGTTTGTAAAACGGCATAGCCTCCTGCAGCCGGGTAATGAGAACCGTCAATTCAGGAATTTCACCGGCCAATGCCTCCTGGGTCTCCTTGGCCTCTTTCTCAGCAAGAGAAAGGGCAAGCGTAATATCTGCTAATTCCTCATCAAGCTGACCTGTCCTCTTTACAGCCGCTTCATATTCCTGCTTTTTATCCAGATACTGATTTTCCGGGCTGATCGCCTGTTCTGCCCTGGAAGCTTCCTTTAACCGTTCCAACAGCTCCAGCCATTGTTCCTTCTGGCCTTCCAAAAGATCCAGATGATCCTTTGCCTGTATAAGGCCGTCAAAAAGACGGTTTACCTCCTGAGCACGGCTTAACTGCCTTTCAACCATTGTAAGCTGCTTCCCTTTATCTTCCCTCTCCTTTAAAAGTGTTTCCTCCAGCTCTCTGATCTCTTCCAGAACCGAGTCTAACAGATTCTGGATTTCATCTGTTCTTGTTTCTTTAAAAGCTAAAAGCTCCTGCCATGGTTCCTTATATGAGCTTTCATCTAAAAGCTCCACATTCTCAAGCTCGTGGGCACACATCTTGCGATTGTCTTCCAGGCTGTTATAAAGCAGATTGTTCTGCTCTTTTAACTTCATCTGGATCCGGCTGTAAATTCCAGTATTGAAAATCCTGGAGAAAATTTCCTTCCGCTCCCTGGAGGAAGCATGAAGAAGCCTTAAGTAATCCCCTTGGGCAATCATGGCTATTTGGGAAAACTGGTTCTGGTCCACGCCTACAATTTCCTGAATCTTTAGGTTGATATCCCGAAGGCTGCCCGCATATTCCGACCCGTCAGGCAAAAGAAGAGAAGCCTTTGCCGGAACCGGAACAGCCGCATATTCCCCATTTTTATTCTTCCGTTTGCTGATCCTTGTATAAGAAGGACTTCTGGTGATTTCGTAGGCCTCTCCCCCCTGTGTAAATTTCAAAGAGACATAGGTTTCCTGATCATCTGGCCCATATTGGCTGCGCATCATGGAAGGCTCCCGTTTCTGTCCGCTGGTCTCTCCGAACAGGGCATATGTCACTGCATCAAAAATGGTAGTCTTTCCTGATCCCGTGTCCCCGGTAATGAGGAAAATACCATGGCCGATTTTCTCAAAATCCACGGTTTCCATTCCTCCGTAGGAACCAAAGGCAGACAAGATTAACTGCAATGGCTTCATAATCCCTCCTCCTCCTTTGCTTCCTGAACGATCCGCTCCATGGCCTTTTCTTCCTCTTTTGTCATGTCTGAGCCTCTTATTGCCTTGAAAAACTGTTTAAATGCCTCAAGGGGTTTAAGGACCGGCACCGGCTCCCCTTCTTCCAGCTGCTTTTTTCTGGTTCGTTGGTTGTCTACACGCAATTCCAGCAAATGATCGAAAACCTCTTCCAAACGCTCCCTGACCCTGTAAGGGTCTTCTTCGTCCGTAAGAGTAACGCTGACAAAATCATGGCGGTTCTCTTCTGTTGCTCTTTTAAGGATTTCAGACAAGCTTCCCCTTTCCCTCCTCACATCTTGTATTCCATAAAGAGGGAGAAATTCCAACTCTGGCACCTCACCTTTTTTCCCAAGACTTACCATTGTGATGGATTTTTTATGGTTTTCCTCACTGACGGAATATTTATAGGGTGTCCCGCAATACCGGACCATATCTCTGCCGACTCTCTGAGAACCATGAAGATGACCAAGGGCAGCGTAATCAAAGGCGGAAAGAAGATCTACATCGATCCGGTCCAGGCCACCAGCCATAATAACAGCCTGCTCTGATTCACAGGTTTCCGGATCCTTACTGCCTGCCGCATAAAATTGATGGGATAAAAGAATATTTCTCTTATCAATATCAATGGTTTCCCTTGCCAAAACAGCCTTTAAGGCACTCTCATACCCCTCCGGCTGGTTTTCCGGAAAAAGCCGCCTTACGTACCCTGGTTTTATAAAAGGCAGCAGGTAAAAATTCATCGGGCCGTTTTCATCCTGCAATACCACCTTTTTTAAGTATTCTTCAGGACTTTTAGGAGGAAACGCAGATAAATGAATGTGGTGACGTTCCAAAAATGCCCCTGCATAAGACAGACGTTCCGGCGAGTCATGATTACCGGCAATGATCAGGACAGAAACCTGAGGTCTTATACCGGATAGAGATTCCAGAAAATTCCCGAACATGGTGTAAGCCTCTCCGGAAGGAGCGGTTTTATCATAAATGTCTCCGCAAATCAGGACCGCTTCCGGATGATGGACCGATGCGTAAGCCACGATCTGGTTTAAGACTGCTTCCTGATTCTCTTTTAAGCTGTAGCCGTTTAACTGCTTTCCTATATGCAGATCTGATATATGAAAAAACTTCATGCTTCCTCCCAAAACTCTTTTTATATGGGCAAAAACTCTACCCGGTTCCTGCCTTCTTTTTTTGCCTGATAAAGGAGACAGTCAGCATTTTCAAGAAAGGGCTCCAGTTGTTCAAATTCATATGGAACCGCGCAGACCGCACTAATGCTGGAAGTTATTCTTGTAATTTCCCCGGAACCACTTCTGATCACTTCCAGATTCTCAATCCTGGAACGTATTTTCTCAGCAATCAGTAAAACTTCTTTCTGACTGGTTTCCGGTATGAGAACAGCAAATTCTTCACCGCCCCAGCGGCACGGTATATCAGTAGCACGGTTTAATGTTCTTTTCAAAACCTCTGCCACAGCTTTTAGCATGGTATCTCCCTGCCTGTGGCCATATGTATCATTGTAGCTTTTAAAGTTGTCCAAATCCAGCAGCAGCAGTCCGATAATAGTCTTTTTCCTCAAGGCCCGCTGCCACTCATATTCCATATGATAATCAAACTTCCGGCGGTTGGCAAGGCTTGTCAGGGCATCGTAAAAGCTGAGTTTTTCAATTGTAAGCAATTGTTTCACAATCCTGATATGGGTGTTAACACGTGCACTCACCAGAACTTTGTTAAACGGCTTGCGTACATAGTCTACCGCACCCAAACGCAATGCTTTCTCCTCATCCGCATCCGTATCCAGCCCAGTGATAACTATAATAGGTATGTTTTGGGTTGATAAATTATCTTTTAATTCCTTTAAGATATCAAACCCATTTACATCCGGCAGTATGATATCCAGCAAAATTAAATGAGGACGAAACCGCCTGACCATTTGCATTGCTTCCCTGCCTGTTGAAACGGCTTTGATATGATATGTATCTTGTAAAGTATCCACCAATATTTTCCGGCCTATTTTTCCATCCTCGACAATGAGTATTTTATATATAGTTTTAACTTCCATAATAATCCTCCTGTGTTATCGCCGAACAAACCAAGCCAGAAACAAATAACGTGCAAATACTCCTAAAAATACCGGTAACCTCCAAACCAATGTCACCCAACCAGGCTTATATTTTGGCGGAATTTATGTTCTACATATTTTAACCTGCGGCATTTATAATGTCAAGACAGGCTTAGCCTTATCCGCCTCTTTTCCCGGAAATGGCATAAAGTGTCATCCCCAATCCTTTATACAGCTCAAAAAGCGTTCTCCATATTTCTCATATTTAAATTCTCCTACTCCGGAGACCGACAGCATTTCTCCTTTTGATGTTGGCTTAACCATACACATATGGACCAGTGTCTTATCCGAGAAAACAATATAAGGCGGCACCTTTTCCTCTCTGGCGATTTCCATCCGAAGAGCCCGTAGGGTTTCAAACAATTCTTCCTCTTTTTCTGAAAAGCCAGGACCGGCTGCCGCTGAAGCTTTACTTTTCTTTGCTTTCTTTTCCTTGATTTTTGCCGTATGCTCCTGCTCCTTTGCCATTTTCATGACCACAGACAGGTCACCCGCTGATACTGCCATTGACTTTTCAGTGAGTTTTACAATGGCATACTCATCATTTGTGACAGTCAGAAATTCATTCAGCATCAGATAATTCATCACCTGCCTAAGCTTGTAAACAGGTACCTTTGCCAATGTTCCATAATAAGAATTCTGATCCATCCGGTAATTCCGTATTTTTGCAGTATCAGCTCCATGTACCGTATCAATAATTACATTTACACCATACCTTTGGCGGCAAGCTTCCACACAATTGATCAGTCCCTTTGCAAGTTCCGTCACATCCACTGTCTCAAACTGACTTAAGCAATTGGAACAATTCCCGCAGTAATTTTCTCCGTACTCTCCAAAATATCTCAGAATATAGTCTCTGAGGCATTCGTTTGTAAAAGAATAAAAAGTCATCTTTTTCAGACGTTCACGGTCCCGCTCCATAACCATCTGCCGTGTAAGAGAATCCAACTCCTGATTATCCCTGTTATTGTCAATGAACATCTGGTTGGTCACCACGTCCTGGCCGCTGTACAGCAGAATGCATTCTCCCGGTTCCCCGTCTCTGGAGCACCGCCCAACCTCCTGATAATAAGATTCCAGGTTCTTTGGCATGTTGTAATGGATGACAAACCTTACATTGGATTTATCTATTCCCATGCCAAAGGCATTGGTCGCCACCATGATCTGGGCTCTGTCATAGATAAAGTCATCCTGGTTTTTCATCCGCTCCCCATCACTTAATCCCGCATGATATCTGGTTGCAGAAACCCCTTCCTGATTCAGCCTGTCACAAACCTCTTCCACCAGTTTCCTGGTCAGGCAGTATATGATCCCACATTGATCCGGATGACACTCCACATAGTTCTTCAACGTGGCATACTTATTCTTCGGGGACTGGACGCCCAGATAGAGATTGGGCCGGTCATACCCGGTAGATACCACGGCCGGGTTCTGTAGCATGAGAATATCAATGACATCCTCACGGACCTCTTTGGTAGCAGTGGCCGTAAAAGCACTGATCACCGGACGCTTGGGAAGTCTGCCAATGAAATCCACAATTTTCAAATAACTGGGCCTGAAATCCTGTCCCCACTGAGAAACACAGTGAGCCTCATCCACCGCTACCATGGCAATATTTGTGTTCCATGCAAAATCCAGAAATTCATCTGTTGCCAGACGCTCCGGTGCTACATAAATAATGGGATACCGCCCTTCCCGCGCATAGGCCAGGGCCTTATAATACTGACTTGCAGTCAGAGAACTGTTAAGATATGCGGCATGAATGCCAGCCTGATTAAGAGTTGTTACCTGATCTTTCATAAGAGAAATCAGCGGGGAAATAACCAATGTAATTCCTTCCATCATGAGAGCGGGTATCTGAAAACACAGAGACTTTCCGGAACCAGTTGGCATGATCCCAAGGGCATCCCGCCCTGCTAAAATACTGTCAATAAGAATTTCCTGCCCTTCCCGGAAACTGTCGTAACCGAAATAGTGCTTTAATACCTGATATTTATCCATATAGCCTTTGCTTCTTCTCCTTATCTTTTGCTAACAATTAAGTTTTTTCCATTATACCATCTGCAGTTCAAATATGCCAAAGATTTTCTTAAATAAAAAACTCTGGCTTTTAGAAACAGGTCATAATATAATAGCTTAAGTATGATATGGTATCATGCTTCAGTCATTTACAACTTAGGAGAATTTCTATGAAAACTAATATTAGATTGTACTTTGCTTTGCTTTTCGGCGTCTTTTCCCTCTCTACTTCTGCTATTTTTGTACGCCTGGCTAATGCGCCCTCTGCCATAACAGCATTTTACCGGCTGCTGTTTGCATCTCTGCTCCTCTTTCCCTTTTTACTGGGCAGCAAACAAAACAAACGTCAGTTGCTTTCTCTTTCAAAAAAGCAATGGACGTTTGGAATTTTGTCAGGATTTCTTTTATCAGCTCACTATATGCTGTGGTTTGAATCCCTGCAGCATACTTCAGTGGCCAGTTCTACTGTCATTGTAACCTTACAGCCTCTTTTTTCCATTGCAATCGGATATGTATTTCTGAAAGAACGGTTTCATAAGCTGGCAATCGGTGGGTGCTTCATCGCCATTATAGGCTGCTTCATGATCGGTTGGGGAGATTTTCAAATAAGCTCCCAGGCCTTATTTGGAGATTTATTGGCATTAATAGCGGCAGGTATTATCAGCTTATACTTTTTTCTGGGGCAGGAAATAAGAAAGGACTTATCAGCGGTCCCCTATTCTTTTGTAAGCTATTTAAGTATTTCCGTTTTTTTAGGCTGCTATGGAATAATAGAAAGAAATCCTTTTACCGGCTATTCTGAAGCTACCTGGATGGCGTTTGGCGGTCTGGCACTGATTTCAACGGTATTCGGACAATTCGTTTTTAACTGGCTTTTAAAATGGATTCCTGCAACAGTGATCTCCATGAGCATTTTAGGCGAAACCATTGGCACATGTATTCTGGCCTATTTTATTTTGAATGAGGCAATTTCTTTTCAGCAAGGCATGGGAATCGCCACCATTATGGCAGGACTTGTACTCTTTTTCCTGAGCCCTCCCATACGCAGAGACCCGTGATATACTGCAAGCAGGAAAATGCCACCTTTTAATCTAACTATTAATTTCCATTTGCATTTCATTCCAAATGCAGCCATTGCTTACAATGAGATGACACCTTTCACAAAACTGAACCGGAGAGCCGTCAAATTCAGCCACAATTCCACCTGCTTCTTTAACAATCAGATAGGCTGCACTATAGTCCCAGGGATTTAAATTCATCTCAAAATATCCATCCAGCCTTCCACAGGCAACATACACCATGTCAATGGCTGCTGATCCGCCCCGGCGGATATCCTGGCATTTCATAAAAAGCCTTCTGCTTATATCAAATACCTTTTCTGCATTTTCCTTATAATAAGGGCTGGTACCGATGGCAATCAAAGATTCTTCCAGCGTTTGATTGCAGCTGACCCTTATTCTGCTTTCATTTAGAAAAGCACCTTCTCCTTCTTCAGCCCAAAAGAATTCATTTAAAAAAGGCAGATAAACGGCTCCCAGCCGAATCCCTTTTCCATCCCACAAGCCAACGCTTACAGCGCTTTTTTTATAATCATGTAATAAATTTGTGGTTCCATCCACCGGATCCACGATCCATAAAGGCCTGTTAAAATCCAGCTCCGAATTATCTTTTTCTTCTCCCATAAATTGAATCTGCGGGTAGCTTTCTTCCAGCTTTTCTTTCAGCCACCTCTGAACCTGAATATCCACCTGAGTGACATAATCAGCAGTCCCCTTTGACTGTACATTTAATACCAGCTGCTGATCATCAAAAAAGCGTTTTGAACCTAAAATGATGTCTTGTATTTTTTTCTTATCAATCTGTAATTCTCTGTCCATTTTACTATAACTCCTCCATATACTTAAGCCCTTCGGCCATGCCAAAGAACTGCAGCATGTCGCCCCTTGCTTCTCTTTTTTCTGTTTTTAATGTAATTATGGCAATAATGCCATCCTCTCCCTTCCCCTTTGCCTTAAATGCCTGGATATCAATGATTTGAATATTGCGTTCTTTGCAGCTTTCCAAAAACATGTTTAAATTAGCAGCCGCAACAAAGTTCATATACAGATTAAATACTTTTGATGTGGTCATAAGGCGGTTATCAACCTTTTGAAAAACAGTCATGATCAGGCTGATGGCCAGGCCCATGAGAATCGCTCCCTTGTAGAAACCGATGCCAACAGCCAGCCCTGTACATGCAGCAGCCCACAGCCCCGCGGCTGTCGTCAACCCCCGTACCTGATTATTCCTTGTTACGATAATCGTACCAGCTCCCAAAAAGCCGATCCCGCTGACTACCTGCGCACCAAGCCTTGACGGATCTGAGCTTCCAAAGGTTTGTGAAATATACTGGTTTGTCATCATTACTGCGGCAGACCCCATACATACCAGCATATACGTCCGAAATCCGGCGGGCTGCTTCCGGACTTCTCTTTCCATTCCCAGAATACCCCCTATTGCCAGGGCCAGAACGATCCGTACCGTAATTGTAACTGTATTTAACTCTTGAAAAACCTCCGCATTAAACATATTTACCACCTCCCAACACTTGCTACGGAAAACCTTTTTCTTTTGTGCCGTTTCTTATAAAAATCTATAAGTAAACAAAATCCCCTGCTTTTCATTCCGCAGGGAATCCATGCTTTCATTTTACCATAAAACCCATGAGTTGCATAGTCTGAATCATGGTACTTACACCTTGACAGATGGTTTTTGTTTCCACGAAAAACCTGTGATATGCTAGCGTAAAGTTTTATTCGGATAATGGAAAATAAATAAAAAGAGAACACCACTTTGTGATAAA
>JAEWRS010000169.1 GCA_023398855.1 Bacillota bacterium | reverse complement strand
CAAGAAACTTCCCCTCCAAATAAAGATTTTTTATCGTTCCACTCATCTGGCAATCTTCTATTTGTTTTAGAAGCGCCAATACCTGTGGTACGATCCTGTATTTTCTCAAGCTTGTTTGCATACTGTTTATGTCATTCAACGCCTTTTCGCATCGAAAATGCTCTGCCACTGCCGACATTTTTGTTCTATCGAAGGATAGTCCGATTCCACGATAGACTTCACTCTTGCGATACCTGCTCTTACACTGGTTGCTTCCACCTGTCATCACAAAGCTTTCCATGTAATCAATTTCCCATCTTCTGCCACTTGTTTCTTCCAAAGACCATTCCATCCCAGCACCAAGACAGAAGGATAGGATGAGCGTGTTCTTTTCATGCAAACATTCATTTACGGTCAAATCATTGACAGTCGAAAATTTGCAATCCAAATATTGAAACGTATTTCCAACTGATATTCGTGCCCCATCCATGTTTTGTATATTCATTTTATCAAATAACAGCTTGGTGTCATTCGGTTTTTCAAGAACAATTGGAGCTTGTATTAAATGTTCCTTGTAAGTGGTCATCTCGATATCCCTTCTAATCAGTTAGCCTTATCTAACCATGTTACTAATTGAAGTTTATATGATGTTTCTTCCAATGTCAACTCTGTTACAAGCTCCGTACTAAAAATCCATTCCAGCCTTTACGCCAAACCAAGTTTTTGAAAATGTTCTGAAGCAGTTTTTTCGCAATTAATGCTCCCAGAAATAGCCTCCAACCGTAGCCAGTGCTGCGGATATTAAAATTGTTGGCTGCATATAAGATAATAATTGGTCTGTATATCATATATACCCTTAAAATTTCTGTCTAATTAATTGTAGCCGATCCAACCCTCTGATTGCGTGGTTTAGACAAGCTTACCTCCAATGGATTTATACAACATCGTTCTTATTTTTTTCAACCGTGTAAAATTCTCCTCAAAAGAAACATTATTCGCCAGTTCAAGCCCCTTTGAAAAGTCTTTCTTATATTTAATTATAGATTCTAAATATAGCCCAATAATATGCACCTGATTCCAGGTGGGATATTTGGGATTATGATAGAATACAGATACTGTTTCAAGTGCATAAAAATTATAACACCACTTTGCATGTTCCATAATGTATCTCATAGCAGGACCGTTATTGGTAATCATAATCTGACGGAAATCATCAATATATTCCTTTTGTACGTCTACATATTCCACCGCATAAAAAGGTTTCATATGTCTTTTTCCAGCTCCTTCTCCCGGTATGGGATAAGTACTATTTGGTGTGCTTACAAGCAGCTCTATCCGAACTTTTTCCATCTGAAAAAAAAATTTTATTTTTTCTAAATCAGACGATATCTCGTCAGCTGCTTCTTTATTCTTTAATTGTAGCACTACAAGGTAATCCCATAATGGAAATTCTCCGTGTTTTTCGGCTGCCTTCTTATGATTATAAACAGAGATTCCCTCCACAGCGCCCTTCTTTATTGGTATTTCCAGTGCGCTTGTCAGTTGTTGCTTTATCCCCTCTCTAAATCTTTTTTTCTGTGTCTTTTCAACCTTTATACTTAATGCAATAAAATAGCCACCCTCCAGCGCTTTTATTTTTTCTCCCTGTGAATTTTCACCCTTACTCATGTTTTTTCTCTATCCTTTCATATCTTGTATTACAGCACTTAAACCCATTTGCCATATTCCCTTTCCGCTTAAAAGTTGTCCCTATTTGAGAACATAATTGGGGAAACAGAATGTCATCTCCATAGCAGTTAGCCTTACAAGCTTCTTTCGGCGCTATTTTTTTCATATATTCATAAATAGCACAGTAGGTAATATCAAACTCCAGGCAATCCTCCGTATTTTCATGAATTACATAGTCATGGATTCCTGCTTTTTTACTTACCCTGAACATTTCCAAGATATATTCTTTGAAGGCGGTAAACCCGTCTCCGCAGGCAGCAAATTCCTTGGGTTTGGGAAGTTCTGTCATAGCTGACGTATAAGCCGTTGCATTGGTTATTTCTTTCATAATATCCATAGCTTTGCTATTATCTGTCACTTTGGCAAGGGCACAGAACATAGCTGCTTTTTGGGAAAAGGATTTTTGCAGCATCTCCGCCGTTTCCTTTTCTAACTGCCCTTCCATTGGAAAAGGAATCATGCTATTGCGTTTGTTTTCTTTCTTCAGGTAAACAAGCATAGAAAGCATTTTGGTTACTCCATCTTTTCAATAATTACACAAAATTAATAAGTCTATGGTTAACCAAGACTAACCATAGACTTATTTTACAATCCATTTCCTCTGCCCGCCACTCCATTTCTCCCATATGAATCCAGAAATGCAGTTTTACAAAAATTTTTTTGCTCTTCGGTATGCTTGCGGCGTTAACGTATATTTTGCTTTGAATGCCCCTGCAAATTTACTGGCATTTAGCCAGCCTACTTCACCGGCAATTTCCGTTACGGAATTATCCGTTTGTATTAAAAGCTCTTTTCCTCTCTGAAGCCTTAATGCTTTTAGATAAGCATAAGCTGTTTGATTTGTATATTCTATAAAATACCGATTTAACCTTCGTTCCGTTATTCCCATTTTCTCTGCTATATCACGTATGGTGATAGGCGCGGATATATCCATATAAGCTACCGCCTTTTCATAGATCTGGTATCCGGCTGTTCTTTTCCCTTGAGCCGCCTGAGAATCTTGCTTTAAACTGTTGCTGCTTATCAGTACCAGTTCAAGAGATTTTAATAACAGATAGTCTTTATCATAATTAAAAGGATTTTCGGCAATTTCAAGAAATACAGATTTAAGATTCTGCTTGCCAGAAGCAAGAAATAGTTGTTTTTGCTCCTCCAAACTCTCCTCAAATTGCTTCATGGTTAAAGTTTTTTGGCTTAGATATTTTCTTATAACCGCATCTGCTTCATCAATATCCAGTAGTAAACTTATACCTTTTACGCGCCCTTTTTTTATAATAACTTTTTCCGGACAGGTATTAAAGTTATAGATACCGATCATGTTGTCCTTTAATTCAATGATATCAATACCTTGCTTCATTTCAATAATACCGCTTAGGCAATAAAATAACTCGATCAGATTACTCTTTTCGAAACCGCCTATCTCTTGGTCTTCTCTCACATAATAATCAAAGAACAGCATTTCCAGCCCTTTTTCAAGTTCAAAGCGTATAATCGTTCCGCTTACTTTTTCCTGTTCCAGAAAATGTTTTGTTATCTCATTATTTGATTTCATATTTTGGGTATAATGATTCAAGTATTTTTGATGGGCGTTCATATTCTCCTCTCATTCCGGAAAATCCACTTTTCACTAAAGCTCATCATTTCGACATATTTCTACAATTGCCTCCACATGCATCCCCTGAGGAAACATATCACATCCCTTAACCCTCTTCAACTCATACCCTCTCTCAGCCAAATACTTTAAATCCCTGGCTAAAGTAGCTGGATCGCAGCTTACATACACCACCTTTTTCGGTCCCATCTTTACAATGGTATCCAGGCACGCCTCATCACAGCCCTTTCTGGGAGGATCCACCACAATTACATCAGCAGAAACACAATTTTTCTCATACTGCTCAGACAGAACTTCTTCCGCCTTTCCCACAAAAAACTCCACATTATCAATTCCATTCAGCCTGGCATTTTCCCTGGCATCTTCAATAGCCTGGGGCACAATTTCCACCCCATATACCTTCTTTGCTTTTTGTGCCAGAAAAAGAGAGATCGTGCCAATGCCACAGTAAAGATCCCAAACTATTTCATCACCTGTCAGTCCTGCAAATTCAAGGGCAGCTGCATAAAGCTTTTCCGTCTGTACTGGATTCACCTGATAAAAGGACAGTGGAGATATCCTGTATTTCACCTCTCCAATATAATCGGTAATATATCCCGGTCCATAAAGATTTTCCACCCGATCACCCAGGATTACATTAGACCTTTCCTTATTGATATTAAAGGAGATGCTGGTCATACCCGGAATCTCCAGAAGGCTTTCCACCAATTCCCCGCTATGAGGCAGGCCGCCCCCATTCACAACCTGGCAAACCATAATTTCTCCGGTACGGAATCCTTTGCGGATCAATG
>JAEWRS010000296.1 GCA_023398855.1 Bacillota bacterium | reverse complement strand
GCCCAAAGCTGTGGCCAGGTCCATGAGGAATTTTATAACCGGCTGCTTCTACTACGCCAAAGATATTACCATGTAATTCCCTCATGGGTAAACCAGGCTTTAAACTCTTTTCCCCAGCATCCTTTGCCCGCCTTACAACATCAAACATCTTATAAAGCTCCGGATTTTTTGCCTTTCCCACTGCCACTGTCCGTGTAATATCAGAACAATACCCATGGTAATAGGTTCCAAAATCAATGGTTATAAAATCTCCTGTTTCAATTTTCCGGTCTGAAGCTGTTGCATGGCAATTTGCACCATTATCCGGTCCTGAGGCTACAATTGTATCAAAACAATATCCGGAGCCACCCCGTTTGCGGAACTGATATTCCAGTTCATTGGCAATCTCTATCTCTGTTACACCTGGCTTTATCACATCCAGCAATGCATAAAATGAGCGTTCCGAAATACGGCAGGCTTCCTGGATGATTTCGATCTCCTCCGGCGTTTTAACTGCCCGCAGGTCAGCCACAGAAGATTCTTCCCTTATAAATTCTGTCTGTGGTGCCTTAAGCTTCATATCCTGATAATTGTCGTAGGAAAGATCCGAACCAAAAAATGCGCAATGTGCCAGTTGACAATCTGCCGCCAGCTGTCCCACCTGCTTGAAATAATTTAAGCCAGCCTCATGAACCACGACCTCCAGTCCTTCCGTCTCTTGTTTTGCCTGAAATGCAAAGCGTGAATCCGTTACAAAATAGCAAGCTTTTTCTGTCAGCAAAAGCACTGCCGTTCCATATTCTCCTGAAAATCCGGTCAGGTATTTCACATCTGTTCCTTTGCTTATTACCAGACCATCTCGTTCATTTTGTTTCATTATATCTAAAACTATCTGTAAACGCTCATTCATCCTTTTATTCCTTTCTATTTAATAAAATCCCAATCAAACTTAACCCCAATATCATAAGTCTTTGGTTTTCCGTCGATTCCATATACATCTTTATTATAATTCCATGGCTCTGGTAGGGACTTTTCAGAATAAATGCTCTTCATTAATGCATAACCATCTGAGTCATATACCCGTAATTCTTCCCTGGTATTTACCGGCCCCCGGATGCCATCCCATCGTCCGTCAACACCTTCCTGCATTACATTAAACCAAATCGTACCCAAGGTCGCAAAATATTCTTCGTAGTTACTGATTGCATAAGTATCCGGCCATAATCCCTTATTCCTGGCATTCTGGTAAGCACCTTCAATGCGGTCCGCCAACGTTCTGTCCTGAAGACCATTCATTCCAACCAGGTGGATGGCGTGACCGAATTCATGGACTAATATCATTTCGTGTGGGTAGCTGGTTGCATACCGCCCGCTTCTCAGCCGGATAACATTGGCTTCTGAAATAGACGATAAAGGATTTTCCATTTCCCCGCCATAACCTGCCACATGGCGGATTGCCAGCAAATATCCCATTCGGTGCTCCGGAATGTCATATGCATTTTCCTTTAAACCGAAAATCGCAACCTCTGCCTCTCTCCGAATTAATTCCTCAGTTACGTCCGGGATTTTTTCCAGCATTAAATCAATAATGGAAAGAGCCAGATTTATGGTATTGGGCTGTACACACTTTCCTGCCTTAACGGTAATTCCGGATTCTCCTTTTTTATAAACAGTATAGTAAGGTTCATAGATTGCCTCATATATACGGCTGTTATCAACCGGGCAGTCCATCACATCCGTCAGTTTTCCAACAACCTGGACTGTCAGTTCTCCTGCAAAGGCCGGATCAACAGGATGTGCCAAAGCCAATGTCGTCCTCATAGATTCTTTCTGATATACTGTTCCATAATCCCATGCCATATCACTTGTCCAGTGAACCAGCTCCTGTTTCTCTCCCTGATACCTCACGACAAAATCCTGTTCATCGTCTGCCTGCCGCATCTGAGCATTCCAGTACAACTCAATCCTCCTGTCATCAATTAGTACCACACGCCGCAAATCTGCAAATGCGTTACTTTGCCTCATAATAATTCACCCTTTCCTAAATGATTGTGGCTATGCCTGCCCCCCATCTTCTTTATCATCCAATTGATTCAGGCTCATTCCCTGCGCCAGTTTTTTTCCAAAGAGTGCAACAATTAAGCCAATAGCACATACCGTGCCGCCTATTGCAAGGAAAAACGGAATCTCATTGCCTTCTTTGTAAAAGTTTACTATCAGTGTGTTTAAGGCTGCTCCGGTTGACATGGACATGCCCCACACAGTCATCATCTGAGTCAAAAATGCTTTGGGTGCTGCAACGGCTGTAATGGAATAGCCCACAGGACAGGTGAAGCCTTCTCCAAGCATCAATACTGCATAAAACAGCAGAATCCAAAGAGCATTAATTTTGATATCACCCGGATATGCCGCATATAAAAATGCAATGATTAATGCACCTGCTCCCCACAGTATCGTTCCAATTCCCATTTTTGTAGTCCCATAAGGCTGTTTCTTTCCCAGCTTAGTCCATAACATGGTCAGAATACTGCCAATAATAATAGCAAAAATAGCCGGTACTGTCTGAAAAGAAGCAGCTGATATCTCCGATCCAAATATTACACGATTTACTTTCTCTTCATAAAAGATTGCAAGGATAGAAATGGTCTGCGTCCAGATAAGCAGTGTAATTGCATTGCAGAAAAACGGCGGAATCAGACAAAGCACTTTCTTTTTCTCATGCTTTTCAGTCTTACGGCTGGTATATACATATATAAAATATGCAATCGGAATAATAATCGAAGCCGTGCTGACCCCATTTGCAAAGGCAGGAATACTTAATGCTCCAGTAATAAAAAGACCTGCAAGCCCTGCTATTACAAGGAACAGAACCACCACCATATTCCGTATAAAGG
>JAEWRS010000294.1 GCA_023398855.1 Bacillota bacterium | reverse complement strand
TCTTATTCCATCTTAATATACACAAATATAATTGAAGAAAAAATTGAACTTCAGCCTGGCCGCTTTCATACAATGTCACTAGGAGATATTAAGAAAGGGTACACGATATGAAAAGGACAATCATGTTACTGCTGGCTGTAATCACGCTGACTGTCTCACTAACAAGCTGCAGAACCTCAGCCAGAAAGCGTATAAAGCCGCTTTTTTATCATGTATCTGCCGCAGATACGAGAATATAAAAATTTTATGAGACAAAGTACCTTCCCATATTCCAATAATAAAATGTAGTATTAAGATTTCCCTAAGGAGGATTTTATGAGAAAAGCCTGTTACTTTTTTCTGGCGGCCATACTTACCGGAGCGACTATACTTAGCCTGACTGCCTGCGGTAAGGGTGCAAAAGCATCCGAACTGGCTCCGGTCACACTAAATGAAGTAGCCCATTCTATCTTCTATGCTCCCCAGTATTCAGCCATTGAACTGGGATATTTTGAAGATGAGGGGATTAATCTGACCTTGGTAAACGGTGCCGGTGCCGACAAGGTCATGACCGCATTGATTTCAGGAGACGCTGATATCGGTTTTATGGGTTCAGAGGCCAGCATCTATACTTATGCAAATGGCTCTAAGGACTACGCCGTTAACTTTGCCCAGCTAACCCAGAGAGCCGGAAACTTTCTTGTCGGAAGAGAACCCCAGCCTGATTTTAAATGGACAGATTTAAAAGAGAAAAAGGTTCTCGGCGGAAGGGCCGGCGGAATGCCGCAGATGGTATTTGAATACATTCTTAAGAAAAACGGCATTGACCCTGCCACGGACTTAACCATTGACCAGAGCATAAACTTTGGGCTGACTGCAGCAGCCTTTACCAGCAATGATGCAGATTATACCGTAGAGTTTGAACCATTTGCCACTGGGCTTGAAAAGGAAGGCAACGGCCATGTCGTGGCCTCCCTGGGAGTTGATTCCGGTTATATCCCATATACCGCTTACAGCGCTAAGAAAAGCTATATGGAAAAGAACCCGAAGATCATTCAGAAATTCACCAATGCTATACAAAAAGGTTTGGAATACGTAAATTCCCATTCCTCAGAAGAGATTGCAAAAGTGATCCAGCCCCAGTTCAAAGAGACTGACGTAGCCACCATTGCTGCTATTATTGAACGGTATAAAGCTCAGGATACCTGGAAAAAGGATACTGTATTTGAGAAAGAGAGCTTTGAGCTTCTGGAAAACATTCTGGAGGAAGCAGGACAGCTAAAGGAACGGGTTCCTTATGAGACTCTTGTAACCACCACTTATTCAGAAAAAGCTGCAAAATAAATCCCCACAAAAAAAGATACAGGATCGATCCGCTCTGGTTCTGTATCTTTTTTTCATTATTT
This sequence comes from Bacillota bacterium, assembly GCA_023398855.1. Lineage (GTDB taxonomy): Bacteria > Bacillota > Clostridia > Lachnospirales > Lachnospiraceae > Lacrimispora. The sequence continues at coordinate 6,134 of JAEWRS010000294.1, read as the reverse complement.
AATCAGCTCTCATTCAATCCCAGTCTCAAACGGAGATACGGGCAGTCCAGATGCCGAACATAACATACCATTTACAGGATTGTTTGACCAGGCGTAGCGCACCCCGGTAATTGTCTCACCATTTGGAACATGCAGAATCACTGCATTGCCCTGGATTCGGATTTCAAAACAATCTGAATCCCATTTTCCTGACATGCAGACTTCAAACCCGCCAGACCTGCCGCCCATTACAGTAAAACCACTCTCTCCATGAGTAAAGTGGAGTATGATATCATCACCATGCTTTTCAGCGCGGGAAAATACAGGTGACAGCCATGCACCCGTCTCATGATAAGCAATTTTATAAGCCGCCATTGCCATTCTCTCTCCAACCGTCTTTTTATCTGTTGGATGCAAGTCATTGTATTCACCGCAATCAATGGTAACCACCATAGCGCAGTTAGGCAGCTTTACAAGGCTTTGCTGCATATTTCGGAATTGAACCCAGTTTCCCCCATCTTCCAGATCATAATTAGGCAGCTGAACGTAAATAACAGGAAACTTTCCCATATGCCATTGCCGTCTGTAATCCTCTATCATGCGCCTGAAATACTTTGGATAAGAAAGGAACTCGTCAGCATTGCTCTCCCCCTGGTACCAGCACATTCCTCTGATAGGGAAATCATGAAGCGGCGCGATCATGGACTGGTACATCCCCATGGGTTTTCTCTCAAAGAAAACAGGCGGAGAAAGAGCTGCCATAGACGCACCTCTTTTATACTTCCAATCTTCAGAGATGGACCATATCTCTCCTGATTCAAAGATCATCTGAAAGGCTTTCCCCCTGGTAAAACTGATTCTCTCAGACACAGCAATCACACGTATTGTAATCTCATGATCCCCTGGAGACAGACCATCAGAAAGATATTCCCTGGGGGGATATTTATAAGTGGTATTTCCAATGCACAGCCCATCTATGTACGTATAATCTGCATCCTTGATGGTTCCCATGGATAGGCGAAACGGCTTGCCTGAAAGGGCAGGCGGTATTGTCACAGTCTTTTTGAACCAGACAGATCCCGGCCTTTTAAAATCCTCATTTTCTAAAAAATCTTCAGTAAGGCTGACTGCTTTCCACTCATTGTGCAAACCGTCATGAAACCAGTCCTCCAAAATCCCCTGATCAGTCTCATCTAAGTGCTGATACCACGACAAACATCTCTCTTCATCCTCTTTTTGTATACAGCTGATATAGCTATCTGATTTGCACTGGCTTGCTTCCTTTGCTTTACCCGGAAAAACTGTCAGCGCATTTTTGCTCATCCAAGCCTGGATTGGTGTCCCCCCCACTGCAGTGAGTATAAGTCCTATGGGTATATGATACCGTTCCAATAGCTTTGCTCCAAAGAAGTATCCTACCGCCGAAAAGCAGGAAGCACACTCCTTTGAATAGCTTTCCCATCTTCCGCCCGTCAATTCATCTGCAGGTTCTTTAAAATTCCACTGGACCGGCACGGTAAACTGACGGATCAGCGGATCTCCATCTCTCCCGTGCTCCTCAGCGAACCGGTACCTTACCCGGTTCATCGGCAGCTGCATATTTGACTGACCAGACAAGAGCCAGACATCTCCTATATAAATATCAGAAAATACATTTCTCCTGCCTGACCAGGTAATGGAAATGGAATAGGGACCTCCTGCCTCCATAGGCATAAACATAAGCTTCCAGCTTCCGTCATCTTTTGTGTAGGTCTCTTCTCTGAATCCCACTTCTCCATCTTCATTAAATAGTGTGGCTTCTACCCGTTCTCCTGCATCAGCCGTACCTCTTATGGCAATGAATTCATTTCTCTGAAGAACCGCATGGTCTGAAATATATGGGGTAACACGTAAACTGCTCATCCTTTTACTCCTGAACTGGTCACTCCCTCTACAAAATACTTCTGGCAGCAGAAAAACAGGATCAGTGCCGGGAGCAGCGCCAGGAATGACATGGCCAGGATCTGGTTCCATTCCACGATTCCGCTGCTTTGGTCAATAGACATTTTCAGAGCCAGTGACACCGGATAATTCCCAAGGCTTGTCACATAGATCAACGGTCCTAAGAAATCGTTAAAGCTCCACACGAACTGAAAAATCATACAGCTGATCAGTGCCGGTTTCAAAGCCGGGAGCAGAATCATGGTCAAAATCCCAAATGAATTGCACCCGTCTATGGTTGCCGCCTCATCTAAGTATGTTGGTATGGAGCGCATAAACTGGATCAGCAAAAATACGAAAAATGGCTCATTAGCAAATAAGGTTGGAGCCACCAAGGGAATGTAGGTATTTAGAAGTCCCAGATTTTTCCACAACAGGTACAAAGGGATCCTGGTTACAACCGACGGCAAAAACATAGTCGCCATAAGTATTGAGAAAAACACCTTCTTCAAAGGAAATTGGAATCTGGCAAATCCATAGGCAACCAACGTGCTTGTTATGAGGCAAAACAGAATCTTTGGTATAACAAAACTGAATGTATTTAAAAAAAACGTAGTAAAGGTAAATTTCGTTCTGGTTTTCCAGCCATTGATATAGGGAGTAAAATCGATTCTTTTTGGCATGAAATTTATGGATGTAAAAATTTCATTATTTGTTTTAAACGTAGCTCCCACAAGCCAGATAATTGGGTAAATCATGACCAGAGCCACTGCCGTAAGTATGGTATATCTCATAACAGCATTGATAATAAACTTTCTTCTTCTGCGTCTTTCCACCTGACTGACCAAGATAGTCCGTGCCATGTTATTCCCCCTTATCCGAATAAAATACCCAGCGGTCCTGGGTGGTAAATAATACTACCGTAACAGATACTATGATAAGAAACAAGAGCCAGCTGGCGGCGCTTGCGTAACCCATATTAAAAAGCTGGAAGGCATTGTCATAAATAAACATTGACGTAAGATAAGTAGAATTTAACGGACCTTTCTTTGTTATCAGATATGGCCCGTTGAATTCCTGGAACGCATTGACCAGCTGCATGACCAGGTTAAAAAAAATGGTGGGGGTAATCAAAGGGAGGGTAATCTTGAAAAATGAATAAGGTTTTGTCGCTCCATCCACACTTGCAGCTTCATATAAATCCTGAGGCACCTCCTTAAGTGCTGCCAGGAAAATCAGCATGGCCGAACCAAACTGCCAGACTTTTAAAAGCACAATAACAGCCATTGCTCCAGATGCGGAAGACAGCCATTTTACAGGTCCCACACCAAATATGCCTAAAAAATGATTAATAAACCCATCCTGCCGGAACAAAAAACGCCATAATACTGCAACAGCCACATTTCCCCCCAGAAGGGAAGGTACATAATACGCCGTACGATAGAAATTAATTGCTTTTAATTTAAAATTCAGAATAAAAGCGATAAACAGAGCAAATGAAAGCTGCAAAGGTACTGTAATTACCGTATATATTAGGGTCTGCCTCAGTGTACCCAAAAAGTCTTTATCCTTCAATAGCTTTGCATAGTTGGCAAATCCAATAAAATTCGGCTCCCGGACCAGGTTGTAATCCGTAAAACTGATAAAAAGCGCATTTATAAACGGATACAATGTAAGAAAAACCATTCCGATTATCCAGGGGAGAATATACAAAAGCCCGATCTTGCTGTTTTTCAAAGAAATTCCTCCTAGTTAAGAATGTGTAGCTGCTAAGAGCTATGTGGTTAATAAGCTTATCATTGCGGGCTGCACCAGGCAGACCCGCAATGACTGGTAAAACAGGAATTGTTTTTCCAACCGGCTGTATTAATTTTATTTATTTTCCATATTCAGCCTTCAGCTTTGCAACCTGAGCTGCTGCTTCGTCAAAGAATGCCTGGGCCGCTTCTTCAGCCGTGCTGGCCCCCAGTTCATACTTCTCATAATTGCTCTCATAAGATCTTGTAAATACAGCATCCTCAAAGACAGGAGAGTTATTGATTACTTCTGCCTGATTTGTGAAGTCATAAGCCTGCTTAACAGCACCAGTAATTTGTCCGTCAGCTTCAAGAGTCGCTTTAGCAGCCTTCGATGCCACCATACCTCTTTTGGAACCCATGAGCTTCGTGCCTTCCGGATCATTTAAGATATACTGTAAAAACTCTGCCGCTTCCTTAGGATGCTTGCTGTTTTTTGAAATAGCAAATGTCAGAGAGGGTTTCGCCATGGTTCCTTTAAATACCGCTCCGTCTATGGTGGGAAGGGGAGCCACAATGAGCTCATCTCCCTTATCTGCAAGTGTCTGTGCATTGGAAGCAATTCCGCCAGTCCACTCAAGGACTCCCAAATATCCGCTGTCAATGTATTTTGCATTCTGGGCGATGGATACAGGGTCATTTCCTACATTTTCCAGGTAATCCTGTCTGGAACAAAATACGTGAAGATCTGCAAGTTCCTTGTACCAGGTCATTGCTTCCTTGTAGTCATCTGCCGTATAATTCATATTTAAATTTTCATCGAATTCCCCTTTTCCGGTCTTCTGCTGCAGATAATAAACCGCTGCAAAGCGGAAGGTTGGACTTACAATTAAATAAGCGTTGGGGGTTTGTGCTGTAACAGCCTTGGCTGCTTCCTTATACGCTTCAAATGTAGCAGGAATTTCTTTGATACCTGCTCTTTCAAATGCTGATTTATTTAAATAGACGCCCAGGGTATTCTGTCCGTAAGGAATTGCCTGCATGACACCACCGGTTTTTCCTGTCTCAAAAAATCCAGGATCATACTGTGAAAAATCTATGATATCAGATACTTGATCCAAATCATAGAAACCAGTGCCATCTGGGCTGTATTTGATGAGCCAGGGATAATTAACAGTCATAATATCCGCTTCCGTACCGCCCGCATAGCGGGTGGCAAAAGTCTCTTCCAGATTCCCGAAGCCAGACGGTTCTCCTGTCACTACAATGGAACCTTCATGAGCCTTATTAAATGCATCAATGGCCTCCTGTGTCGCCTGATGACGGTCGTCATTGCCCCACCAGGAAAAACTAATCTGGGCAAGCCCACCCGAAGCAGCATCTGCCTTTGCCTCACCGGAGTTCGCCGATGTCACCGCATTGGCCTGCTCCGAGCCTCCTCCGTTGCTACCGCAGCCAATCATACTGACTGTTGCCGTTAATACTGCTGCAAGAACAGCTGAACTTCTTTTCCACTTTTTCATAATACCTTTCCCATCCTTTTCTTTTTATTTTTACAGGGTTTGCAACACCTATTGAGTCTGATTTTATAAGTGAGGCCAGGTAACACCATGAACACCTGGTAAGATTAATCATAAATCTTTCTGCCAAGAGCATCGGAAATTCCAGACTTCCGGTAAAAGTAAGTATTGATTTGATCCCGCCAATTGACTGCATTTTCTTTCTGTCGTTTCAGGCGGTCTCTTACATTGGTGTAGCTTTCTTCATCCAGAAAAGGCTCCAGACTTTCCCAGGTTCTCTCGTACTGCTCCACCATCTCCACCCCTGAAAAATGTGTGTCATATATGTGCTGTATGACAGTTTTTCCTGAGTGCAGGACATGGGTATATGGTACATGATGAAAAAACAGCAAAAGCTCATCAGGGCAGGTGGATAAGTCTTCATATTCTCTGAATCTGGCATCTGAATACTGTCTTGTATACCCGGTGCCATATGCAACAGAACGTTCTCTGCCTACTCCATTGCGGTCCGCATAATGATAGGTCCCCCACCTGTCGTATTCGTGTCCGTCTATGTCTGCTCCATAGTGAACATTGGGTCTGCACATAAATCCCACCGCCAGAGGGCAGGTATAGTCTTCATAAACGCCTCTGGAGGTAGTGAGAATGTCTATAATTTTCTGCTCTTGTTCTTTAGGAAGATCAAAGGTCTGATTCACCCATTCCCTGGCAATACCTTGGGAGCTTAGAGAATTGTCCCACACAAGCCTGCCGTATCCGTAGAGATTTGCCTGAGCCAGCTTGTTGCCTGTCCAGTTAGCATCCATACCTGTATTTCCCACTGCGGCTATACCTGAGCGTTTGGGATCCGGGGAGTTCTTTTTGATCTCATTTTTAATATAAGCCTCTTCCCCGTAGCAGGTATCAAAATCCATTGTCTCCTTCCACATGGGTATCAGATAACAAATATCTGCCTGGTGTCCTGTATACTCCTGAGTGA
>JAEWRS010000268.1 GCA_023398855.1 Bacillota bacterium | reverse complement strand
CCGGTATTATCTGGAGGAAAAAAAGAACGGCCTGGTGCCTCGGGTGGCACCGGACTTATCGCCGGAAACATTCTGGAAATATAAAAACGCCCATTATATTGACCAGAAATGGACTGTGAGGGCCGCTGGAGTCCGACAGCGTCATGTGGACCAGGCCCAAAGTATGAACCTTTATATAACCAATGACTATACCCTTCGCCAGGTACTTGAGCTTTACATCCTGGCCTGGGAATGCGGTGTGAAAACCATTTATTACATCCGGTCCAAAAGTCTGGAAGTGAATGACTGTGAAGCCTGTTCCAGTTAACGAGCCTTTGTAAGAAGAATAAACAGGAAAGAGTGAAAAACTAATATGGAACAATTAAAAAAGAGACCCCTATTTCACCCGGATGGAGAAATTGAGGTAAGGAAACGCCGGTTGATCAATGGCAATACGACAAATCTCAATGATTTTAATAATATGAAATACCCGTGGGTAAGTGACTGGTACCGCCAGGCAATGAATAATTTTTGGATTCCGGAGGAAATTAATTTAAGCAGAGACCGGAAGGACTATCCTTTATTAAGTCCAATGGAGCGGCGGGCTTATGATAAAATATTATCCTTCCTGGTCTTCTTAGACAGTATTCAGACAGCCAACCTTCCTGCGCTTGGAGAATATATCACGGCCAACGAGATTAATCTCTGCCTTTCTATTCAGACGTTTCAGGAAGCGGTACACAGCCAGAGCTATAGCTATATGCTGGATACAATCTGTGAGCCCCAGACACGAAATGAAGTCCTCTATCAGTGGAAGAGCGACCCTTATTTACTTGCCCGCAATACTTTTATCGGAGACTTATACAACGAATTTCAAAAGGACAAAAGCGCATTTGCATTTATGAAAGCAGTAATTGCTAATTATATATTAGAAGGTGTGTATTTTTATAGCGGGTTTATGTTCTTTTATAACCTGGGCAGGAACCATAAGATGATTGGTTCATCCCAGGAGATCCGCTACATCAACCGGGATGAGAACACGCATTTGTGGCTATTCCGCAATATGATTCTGGAACTGGCAAAGGAGGAGCCGGATCTGTTTACCAGGGAGAGGATAGAGGTTTACCGTGAAATGATCAGGGAAGGCTGTGAACAGGAGATCGCCTGGGGCAGCTATGTTATTGGAGATGAGATACAGGGACTTACCGGGGAGATGATCACAGACTACATCATGTATCTGGGAAATTTACGATGTGCAAGTCTTGGCTGGGAAAAAATCTACCAGGGCCATGACAGGGAGCCGGAATCCATGCTATGGGTAAGCCAGTACAGCAACGCAAATTCCATTAAAACTGATTTTTTTGAGGCTAAGAGTACTGCATATGCCAAGAGCAGCGCCCTGATTGACGATCTATAGATAATTTTAATAATAATAATTGTTTTTGTTTTAACAATGTGCTATAATAAGAAAAAAGCTTTCAGGAGGTCATTTATGGAACGAATCGTGGTAATCGGGGCAAACCATGCCGGAACGGCAGCAATCAACACAATTTTAGACAAATATAAAGACAAAGAAGTCATTGTTTTTGATTCCAATGACAATATCAGTTTTCTGGGCTGCGGTATGGCTCTTTGGATTGGAGATCAGATCCATTCATCCGAAGGCCTGTTTTATTGCAATAAGAATATATTTGAAGAAAAGGGCGCTAAGGTCTATATGGAAACCAAAGTAGAGCGCATTGATTACGAAAAAAAGCTGGTTTATGCTTTGGGAACGTCTGGACAGAGATACCAGCAGGAATATGATAAGCTGATTCTTGCAACAGGTTCCCTTCCTATATCTCCTGATATTGAAGGAAAAGAGCTGGACAACGTCCAATTTGTAAAGCTGTTTCAGAATGCCAAGGATGTCATTGATAAACTGCACCATGACTCGATAAAGGATGTGGCAATTGTAGGGGCAGGGTATATTGGCGTTGAATTGGCGGAAGCCTTCCGGCGCGTAGGAAAAAATGTTACCTTGATTGATAACATGAGCACCTGTCTGTCAGGTTATTATGACCAGGAATTTTCAGATATCATGTCTGAAAACCTGACAAGCCACGGCATTCATCTGGTTTATGGAGAAGCTGTGAAAAAGCTCACGGGAAACGGCAAAGTGGAACAAGTGATCACTGACAAAAACGAATATCATGCCGATATGGTAATCTTGGGAATCGGCTTTAAGCCTAATAACCAATTAGGGAGAGATGAGTTAGAGCTGTTTTCCAATGGAGCGTATCTGGTTGATAAAAGGCAGCAGACCAGCAGCCCGGATGTGTATGCAATCGGAGACTGTGCCACTGTTTTTGATAATTCCATCCAGAAAACAAATTATATTGCTTTGGCGACCAATGCCGTGCGCTCCGGAATAGTGGCGGCTCATAATGCCTGCGGAACACCTCTGGAATCCATCGGGGTTCAAGGCTCCAATGGAATATGTATCTGGGACTTAAAAATGGTGTCAACAGGAATTTCCTATGCTAAGGCCAAAAAACTGGGATACGATGCGGCTGCAGTGGATTATGAAGATACCCAGAAACCAGCTTTTATTGAGCATGATAATTATAAAGTCAAAATCAGAATAGTATACGATAAGAAAAGCCGGATCATCCTGGGAGCACAGCTATGTTCAGAATATGATATTTCCATGGCAATTCATATGTTCTCACTCGCAATTCAGGAGCAAGTCACCATTGACAGGCTAAAGCTGACGGATATCTTCTTCCTGCCTCATTTTAACCAGCCTTATAATTATTTTACTATGGCGGCTTTGCAGGCGGAATAGCTGATATCCTGTGAGTTGACAGATAAAAGCTCAAAAAACAGGAAGCCGGCGGCTGGTCATTTCCTTTACATAAGGACCAGAGGCCGGCTTCTTTTTTAAAATAGCAGGTACTTGCAAAAGGGGAAGCTTTAGCCTGTATTGCTATAAGATAACGGCGGCAGCTAAAGCCGGGGTCTTGACAATTGGTTTCATTCATGTTAGTATAAAAATGCTCTTTCGGAGAGTACCAGTCAGGGGCAGTACTGGTTTCGACAGGGGCTATGCAGCTGGTGAAGCTATCCGCATGCGATGCGTTAAATGGCAAAACTAAATATAAACGCTAACAATAACGAATTAGCATTGGCTGCTTAATGCAGCTTGTCGGCCTTAAGGCACTCACACTTTAAGATCCCGGCATCGACGATGTGAGAAACGACGTATGCAAAGCTTTGAGCATGCGGACGTAATATGAAGCTACTGAAACTGTCAGGGTGTTAGTTCCCGGGCGGCAGAGGGAATGTCAATAAACTGACTATGATAGTAGAAGAACAGGGAATTGGTTTTTGGACACGGGTTCGACCCCCGTCTGCTCCACTCACTCAGAACTCTTGTAAATGCAGGAAGATCTTGTATTTACAGGGGCTCTTTTTTTGTACAGGTGAATCCAAAAGAGCTACCGGCATCTGGGACAGGTAATGTAGCATAATCTTTTTACTACAATATAATAAAGTATACTTTTTAGTTTAAATATTATCTTTTCTATGTTTATTATGGAGGCAACTTCATGAAATATGAAGACACAAATATATGTAACCGTGACTATAGTGAAAAAATTGAGTATTGTAATTGTAACTGCCCAGGAGATGGTATCGAAAAACACCTTGCACCTAACAGAACCACTTTAAAATGCAGCAACCAGGCCGGCACTACCCTTTCTTTAGCTAATGTAACCAGTGATACCGTTACTCTGGCAACCCTGAGCATTAGAATAAAAAATTATCAAAGCGCTTGCGTCAAACTTAATTTTGCATGTAACATCATAACAGTCACATCCATTGATACCATTGATTTCCAGATTTTCAAACAATGCAAAAACCAGATTACTCCAATTCCCATAGGATCAATCTGGAGATTTACCCGTACTGTAGCAGACAGTGAAGGTAATTCATTTGATTTTTTTGTATGCGATTGTGATATTTGCAATAATGAATGCTGTATCTATAGCGTTGTGGCAACAATAACAAGAACTTTGCCAGTACAGAATGAAGCTTTAATCAATACGTTTATAAACAATGCTGCTTTTTCAGCAACGATTGCTTGACAATAATTTTTTATTTCTATAAAAGGCGAGAACCTGTAATTTTGGTCCCGCCTTTTATACGTACATGGGCTATCCATTTATCAATAGTTTAACAAACATTGGAGCTTGATAAAATTTAATACAAATAAACTTACAAATTCCCAGTCATTGCTGTGAGCTGCTTCCCATTCTTTTTTCAATTATAAAAATATAAATACTAACAATGGTCAGATAGAATGTAGTCAGCGGAAACCATATAAAAAGAATGGATTTGAATATTCTGGCCGGAGTCATAATGTTTTTTGTTTTATAGTAAAGTTTATCATGATAAGAATAAACCTCAATATTGTTGTTGATATTTTCGTATAATTTAAGCTTATAATATTCTGAATGTGGTATGCCATCAACGATGCTCTCATTTTTACCATTATGGTCGACTGATATTTTTATGGTACTATATCCAAAAGGATTATTATTAATACTAATTGAGGTTATATTGACCATATGTTTCTTTATCAGACTCTCATC
>JAEWRS010000247.1 GCA_023398855.1 Bacillota bacterium | reverse complement strand
GCTTACAACCAGAGTAAATTTGTTTTCATTTACCATTGACTTAAAATTCATTGACTTCTCCTTTCCTTGCTGCAGCTCACGGTTGGCCGACCGTCAGCTACAGCTCATAAATCACTTTTTTCAGCACTCGCTTGCCTAAATCTGTTTCCATATGGTTAATCACGGGCTTTATTGCCCTGACTTCAACAGCATGTTTTAATAAGCATTTTTTCTTCAGCTGACCGCTGATCTGGTTTGCCAGATCATCTCCTTCTGCCATCCGGCCAGATAAATATACATTTTCAATGGGAAACAGCATACAGATCATTTGCAGTATGGCTACAATTCCTTCTGTCAGTCTGTCACCGTTTATTTTCTTATCTTCCGTTTCCACAAAAGGAGTCATATCCGCTTTTTTCCCCGAGGTCATATCAAGAAACGTCCCGTTGGCAGTTATAGACACAAACACTTTTTTCCCAATTTCAATATAAGCGCTGTTATTGCGTTCTTCTTTTTCCAGGATCTTCCGTATGGAATAGACCTGAGAATATTCCTCTATGACAGGAACTCTAAACTGTGTCTTGATTGCTTCACAAAACGATATGGTGTCAGAGGATAACGTTGTGGAATACATAACAGTAAAATCACTTGGGTTCATATCTTCCTGAAAAAGCAGGCCGATTCCAGCCAATTGGCCATTGCAGAGATTTCCTGCGTCTTCCTTTAAATATCCAATGACCTTTTCCAGCAGTTCATTGCCTGTAATATAATAATCTGACAGGATAACACTGTCGCTTTTTTCCATGGCAAGATCCATAAAATGGAGCACAGTTCTTCTCCATCCAATTTCTAAAACGGCTATATAGCCTTTGTTTTTATTTATTGACAGTTCCGTTCGCTTTCTGCCCCCCGTAGAAGCGGCAATACCGCTCTCTTCAATCCAACCCTTTTCCATTAATTCTGAAGTCAGAGAGGATACCGTACTGGGCGAAAGACCAATGATCTCGGATAACTCGATGCGTGATACAGATTCCTTTTCCAGAATCACACTCATAATTAACCTCAAATTCTCCTTTTTCATGTCCTGCAATCCGCTCTTTTTCATGTTACAACAGTACCTCCTTCTTTTTTCGGTGTCCGAAATAAGTATGTGATTTAAAAATATTCCATTTGAACAGAAATGTCAATTAAATATTTTAATTTAATGATATTTTAGCCATAGTGCACAGTTTATAAAAATGTATTTTGTAGAAATCTTCCAATTACTCAGCACTCTTTGTTTCTCTACTTTAAGAAACTAAAGTCTATATATCTGAACAAATATTGCGTCAATAGTCTGTATAGTTAAAAAAATAGCCGAAAAATTCTTATTAATTCTTTTAATTTTTCCGATATACATGGTAAGATACAAAGATCTCTTCAGTCTGCATAGCTCTCAGACTGAAAAGTCGGGAAAGGAATGATAAAATGAAAAAACTAAATACAAAAGAGGATAACAGCCACAGAAAAGCCGGTCCTCTCATTAAGAATCTGTCTATCAGCAGAAAATTGATTTTGGGCTTTGGTATCATGCTCTTAATCATCATAGCATCCACCGCTTTGTCTGCCTGGGACACAAAAAAGATCGGGTTTCAGGTTGAACGCTATTACCGCTACACGGTACCAAATACCAACAGCACCTGGACCATGAAATCTGGCCTTGCCTCCGCTCAGAAATATCTTTTACAGGCAATTCTGGACATTGATGCCCAGTCCATGCAGGATAACCTGGCCAGGGCTCAGGAACAGGAAGACAGCGTTTCCCAGGCTCTGGAGGCTTTTGCAGGCAACCAGTCATCCAATGCAAGAGCCAATGATATTGAACAGCTTAAGGAGCTGCTGTCAAAAGCCAAGACAGCCAGACAAGAAATATCAGGATTCATTACCGGTTCCACCAGCAAAAACAACACCAAAGCCTATGAATCCTATCGAAATAATTATTCATCAGCCGTTGATCAGGCCGAAGATATCCTGTCAGACTTTTCAGCTATTCAGCTGAAGTTTGCTACAGCCCAAAAACAGGAAGCACAAAGCTTCATGAAGACAGCCTGGTTTGTTCTTTCCTTATCTCTTTTGATTTCTCTGCTGTTTACCTGTTTCATCACAGCTATCCTCAGAAGATCCATTCTGGATCCTGTCAAGGAAATCGAGCTTGTTTACAGGGAAATGGCAAAGGGGAATTTACAGACCCAGATTACATATGAAAGCCAGGATGAACTAGGAAGCATGGCTGAAAATATCAGACAAACCAATGCCGCCATTACCTCCTATATCCGGGATATTACGGAAAAACTGAACCTTCTGTCACAGGGAGACATGCGTTTTACTATGGATCTGGACTATGTGGGAGACTTTGAGGCAATTAAAAAGGCAATAGTAAAGACAGTTTCCTCTTTAAACCGCACACTCATTATGATTGATGCTGCTGCAGAGCAGGTGAATACAGGAACAGAACAGGTATCCTCAGGCGCCCAGCAGCTGGCTGCCGGTTCCTCAGAGCAGGCTGCTTCCGTAGAAGAACTGTCCTCCTCCATCGCCAGTATCACAGAACAGGCCGCAGAGAATTCTAAAAATGTTATAAAAGCCGCCGGGTATGTGAAGCAGACAAGTGATAATGTTAAAAATGGCGATACCCATATGAAGCAGCTCACAAAGGCAATGGATAACATCAGCGTATTTTCCGATCAGATCACCAATATAACTAAGGTCATCGAGGACATTGCGTTCCAGACCAACATCCTTTCTCTTAATGCCGCCATTGAGGCTGCCCGGGCAGGAACCGCGGGAAAAGGATTCTCAGTCGTGGCTGATGAAGTCCGCAACCTGGCCGCCAAATCAGGTGAGGCAGCAAAACAGACGGCTGAGCTCATTCAAAACTCCGTTCACGCTGTAGAGGAAGGAACTCTGATCACTCAGAAAACTGCACAAATCCTGGCGGATATTGATGGGACCACTGGATCTATTAACGATATCGTCAATAAGATCAACGTATCAGCCTCAGAGCAGGCCTCCTCCATTGAGCAAATCCGTATAGGACTGGAACAGGTGTCCGCCGTCATACAGGCCAATGCAGCAACTGCTGAAGAAAACTCGGCCTCCAGTGAGGAGATGAGTGC
>JAEWRS010000200.1 GCA_023398855.1 Bacillota bacterium | reverse complement strand
CCTGCCTAAACCGGGGCTGCGTTCCCGCAAAAGCCATGCTGCACGCTGCCAAATTGTATCAGGAGGTTCTCTCAGGAGAGAGGTTTGGTATCATCTCAAAAGAGGTGGACTATGATTACAGCAAGGTGATGTCCTATAAAAAGGAAACCTCCGAAAGCCTGAGACTGGGAGTGGAACAGCTTCTTAAGGGAAATAAAGTAAAACGGCTCCAGGGGACCGGAACACTGACAAAGGATGGAAGGGTCAGGGTCAGCAACGGGGAAGGGGAAGAAATACTTCAGGCAAAACACATTTTGCTGGCAACAGGCTCCAAGCCTTCTCTGCCGCCTATTGAAGGAATCCTGCTGCCTGGAATTATGACCAGCGATGAGCTGTTTCAGCTGGATCATGTGCCAAAGAGCCTGCTGATTATAGGTGGCGGTGTTATTGGAGTGGAGTTTGCCACAGTGTTCTCCTCCTTTGGCTCAAAGGTCACCATACTGGAGGCGGAAGATAGGCTTTTGCCTGGTCTGGATAAAGAAATCTCGCAGAATTTAAAGCTGATTCTGAAAAAAAGAGGCGTTGCTATTCATACCAAAGCCTTTGTGCGGAAAATTGAAAAAGAGGGCCTGGATTTTATCTGCACCTATGGGGAGATGGCAAAAGACAAGGAAATAATTGAGATGATAAAGACGCCATACCTTCTTTCAGCCGTGGGACGTATTCCTAATACAGACGGTCTGCTGGAGGAAGGGACTTTACTGGAGATGGACCGGGGCAGGATTGTGGTGAAGGAAAATTTTGAAACCAGTATGCCAGGTGTGTTTGCCATTGGAGATGTGACCGGAGGGATTCAGCTGGCCCATGCTGCCAGTTCCCAGGGTATCTGTGCGGTGGAGCGGATAAATGGGAAGGAGCCTACCATTGACTTGTCGGCTGTTCCGTCTTGTGTTTATACTGACCCTGAAATTGCCTGTGTGGGAATCACGGAAGATGAAGCAAAGAAAAAAGGAATGGAGATTCTGACAGGAAAATTTATTACTCATGGCAACAGCAAATCAGTTATAACAAAAGAGGAGAGAGGATTTGTTAAAGTTATAACAGATAAGGAGACCGGTGTATTACTGGGAGCCCAGATAATGTGTGCCAGAGCTACGGACATGATCGGTGAAATGGGAACAGCTATTACAAATAAATTAACTGCAGAGCAGCTTTTAAAAGCTATGCGGGCTCATCCTACCTATAATGAATCAGTAGGAGAAGCGCTGGAGGAATGCATTGGCGGAGCGATTCATGCCCTGCCACGGAAGTAATTAGTATTAAAAGCTCTGGTATGGGAAAAAGATTTGGGGTATTGATTTCTGTTTCTGCCAGCCTGCGGTTGACAAAATGTTAAACCGTTATTATCATTGTTTGAAAGGAGGTGGGGAAATGGGGCTGGTATTAGGGAATAGCAATACAATAAATAATGAAAATTCCATCTCTGTCTTTGTTGAGTAAATTTCTAACAGTGGATAACTGTATCATGTTAATCGTATATAGTGTTAGAAATTATTTATCCAATAGAGAAAGGACTTTACCAAATGAATAACAATGTAGTTACAAGATTATCTTCATCAGGAAAAATCAGCAAAGCAGTAGGGAATTATACTCATATAACAAAAATTAAGCCCAATGCAGAGTTTTATACATTCTCCGGGCAGATCGGGGCAGATTTAGCCGGAAATATTCCTGAAGAGTTTAATCAGCAGGTAAAGAATACATTTATTAATATATCCAATCTCCTTCAGAGTGTAGATTTAAATCCGGATCATGTAATAAAGGTAAATATATGGTCAACAGAAGAAATCGATTGGGATTATTTTGATAGGATATATGGGGATCTCTTTGGAGAAATCCCCCCCTCCATGACAATTGCTTATGTAAATGCATTAGGTCTGGAGGAAATAAAAATCGAAATAGAAATATGGGCCGCGGCGTAAAAAGCAGTAAACCACTTCAAACAGGTTCTGTAAGAATACCAAGGTAAATGATGAGAATTACATCATGCGGCAGACAAAATCATAGTTTATTTCAGAGCGATCACACCGTGGTCGCTCTTTTTTTGATTACATACGGCAAACAGGCCGCCAATGCTGTCTGATATGTGATGCGGCAGACTATACCAAGGGGAGAACCAGGCTTTTAATTGGAACTGGAAGCATGAATGAGGAGGAAACAGTCCTGCTTTCCAATTATGCGCTGTCAAAAGGGGCAGATGGAGTGCTGGTTATTAGTCCATATTATTTTTCCCTGTCAGAAAGGGAAATACAGCATTATTATGACACGGTATGCGGTAAGATAAAGGGGAACGTTTATCTGTATAATTTTCCCGCCAGGACCGGCTATGACATTAGCCCTCAGACAACTCTTGAGCTCTTGCGCTGCCATGAGAATATTGCAGGATATAAGGACACTGTTTCTGAAATGGGACATACCCGTGCCCTGATCCAGACCGTGTCAGAAGAATTTCCTGATTTTGAGATATTCTCCGGCTTTGACGAATTTATGCTTCACAATATGCTCTCAGGAGGAAGCGGCTGCATTGGCGGATTATCCAATATTTATCCGGAATTGGCTTTTGCCTGGGTCCGGGCAGTGGATGGCAGGGATTTTGAGGCTTGTGAAAACATTCAGGGGATTGTTGACCAGCTTATGGAGATATATTCGGTGGCAGAGAACTTTGTGCCTGTTATAAAAGCTGGAGTCAGAAACAGGGGGATTGAGATAGGTATTGAGTGCAGGAATCCTTTGGCACCCTTAACGAAAAAACAAAACAACCATCTGGCTGCGATTATGACGGCTTGTGAAGACCGGATGAGAGCATGTCATATATTGTGACAGGAAACAGGAAGCGCCAGAGGGGAACAGCATTGACCTGATAACTTTTTATCTGTGAGCATAAAATTTAGTCTGATTGCATAAAAAGCAGCACAGGACAATTTCCAATAGAATAAACTGAACTGAGAATGAAAATGCGCTTATTTCAAGCAGTTTGCAGGAGTTTATATGGACAATGTCAGTTACAGTAATGATGCAATGGCAAGAGCAGGAGTCCCTTACGGTAATATAAACTGGTACAGTATTGCTGGCCAGCCCTTTGGTACTGCTTCCCAGTTTAATGTTATTATTTTTAACGATGCCAATAACATTGTTGATATTGAGGGGCCTGTTGCAATTGGCGGAAGCTTTTACAGCCCAAGAGGATTGAGTGTTGGATTTGTCAAAAAGGGCGACATGGAAGTTAATTATTCCCCGGATCTGGTACGTTTTTTAGTTGGCGGTAATGTATCTATGTCAGGACCTCTGGTTGTGATCGGCCATGTGGTCGTTGGAGGTGGATTCCGTGCGGCCAAGGGAAGTACTTATTTAATTGGTAAAGGTGATAACAATGATGGGATACAAGAACTGAAACTTTTATACCAGGCCAATGGAGGCAGCCAGTATTGGACACCATCGGATAAAGGGGATCACTATGTGGTTTCCAGTTATGATGTACCAAGATATATACCTGCAAGCAGGATAGGCGCTGATTTACCCGGATTTTTTGATAATGCCAGGGATAGTATTGGATATTACAAAGACTGTATGGAGCATTTGACTCCAAATGGAATTGTTGTGGATAATAATTTTGAGTGGATTTTAAGAGGCAATGACCCTGAACAAAATGTATTCCTGATTGATGTAAGGCCAAATGGATTAATCAATAAAGGAATACGTGCAGAGGTTCCCCAAGGAAGCAGGGTAATTGTTAGACTGAGAACGGGAACAAATGCTCATTTGCAATACGGCGTTTATGGGGAAAAAAATAAAGTGAATGAGACGTTGTATTTGTTTGAGGATGCATTAAATATTTATATGGAAAAATCCTCGGATATCTGGGGGAGTATCCTGGCTCCACAGGCAATGTTCCATGCACATGCCACAGGCGGCCATGTCAGCGGTAATGCTGCACTGGGTTCCTTTGCCGTTAATGCGGAAAGCGGCTTTGAATTTCATTATTTCCCCTTTGCTGGAGGAGTGTCATGCCAGGCCATTGCACCAGCCCCTGTTGCACCTTCCCCACAGGCACCTCAGGTATTGCCGGAAAATGAGGAACAGCCGGCTCTAGAGTGTCCGGCATGCCCGGTACCAACAACTTGTCCGCCGCCGGCACCCTGCCCATCAACGCCGCCCTGCCCATCAACGCCGCCCTGCCCATCAGCGCCGCCCTGCCCGGAAG
>JAEWRS010000194.1 GCA_023398855.1 Bacillota bacterium | reverse complement strand
ATATCATAATTTAATGAAATCAAAAGAGTGTTATATACAAAGATAAACATGCTAAAACATATTAGTAATATGAACACCATGGCACTGCCAAATCCACCTGCAATGCTTTCCATTGCCCTATATTGCGCTGTCTCACCGCTGACAAAATATTGGTCAGCATTGATTAAAGGAATACTTTGATACAAGTTTGCTTCAATTTGTTCTCCTTTTGCAAATTTTGTCTTAATATCTATTAATATGCGCGACGGATAACATTCAATATTCCCTTCCTTACATCTGCTGCCAGATATATAAGCAGTTGACAGATTGCTTAAACTATTTTGATAATCCGTATAATAACCAGACAATACAAATGTCTGAAAGCCAGTTAACACCTCTTTACTCAGACGGTTCCAATAAAATTCCAGATTAATATCCATTCCGATTTTGGGATGGTCAATTCCCAAATATCTTAACGTTTTTTGAGATAGCATTATTTCATTCACATTCCGGGGATAGCTTCCCATCACATCAGTATATGCTGGCATTATCATCGTCTGAAATGTTAATTCATCTGTTACAATGCAGGTACAGATTTTTTGATCATTTAAAAAAATATTTCCTGCATCTGTTTCTGCACCCACATTTTTTACATAGGAAAGTCTGCTAATTGTATCTTGCAGCTCTTTTGTTCCATTCTCCAGATAAGAGGATACCCCAATGCCATCCTCTCGTATGTTTTTTAATATATCTGTATTTAACTTTCCATACAAAAAACTAAAAACAATAAATGTTAATCCTACCATGATTGAAACACCGGAAACTAAAACAGCGTCTCGCTTTTTATTACTTCTTTTATAGGCATTGACTAATACCTTTAATCCATTTTGATTAACATCATATTCATCATTTCCCATCATTGACAATTTTTCCGTCCTCTATCTGTATGACTCTATCCGCAACCCTGGCCACTTTATCATCATGAGTAACAACAATCATGGTTTGACCAAATTTCTCGCTCATATTTTTCATCAATTTAATGACCTGGCCGCTTGATTTTGAATCCAGATTTCCCGTAGGTTCATCAGCCAGAATAATAGCCGGTTTTGTGTATAAGGCTCTGGCTATTGCAACCCGCTGCTGCTGTCCTCCTGATAATAAATTTGGCATTTGGTACAGCTTTTCATGGATTTCCAGTATTTTTGCTATTTCGTACACTTCATCTCTGTCTATTTTCCTATTATCCAGCTTGGCAGGAAGTATTATATTTTCCAGCACGTTGATTACTGGAATCAGGTTATAATTCTGAAAGATAAAACCTATGTTTTTTAATCTGAATTTTGCTCTTTCCTCGTCATCCAGCTCCTCAAGATCAGTATCATTTATAAATACTTTCCCTCGGGTCGGGGATTCCAAACCACTGATTATATTAAGCAGCGTGGTCTTTCCGCTTCCTGATGAACCAATGATGGATACAAATTCATTAGGATATATGGATAAATTAATATTATCCAGGACCTCTGCAAATGTATTGCCGCTTTCGTAAGTTTTTGATAGTGAAATAACTTGTAATGCTTTCATCAGGCTGTTTTCTCCTTACTAATCAAGATTCCAATAGGTATCTGGCAGTTTCTTATGTACGTTCAAAAATTCTATGATATCATCGTTTACATTATCACAATATGGGCAGTCTTCTCTATTAAAATATACATAGAAATGTCAATCCTCCAATTAACAATAATAATACAACTAAAACAATAATGCTATTAATTATTTTGCATTCATTATATCTGTATTGCTTGATGGCATAAAAGAATATAAAGATCGTACACCCATTCGTGCCCACTGCTCTTTTACATGGATCTGGCTTTATTGGAAAAGAAATTTAATTTTTAAATCAAAATGGGACTGAGCCACGAACAGGTGGCACAGTCCCTTATCTCTGGATACCGGTTATATTCCATACTTCAGCCATATATATGTAAATGCTTCAATGCATCTCCCATCTCCTTTATGCTGTTAAATACAGCATCAGGGGATATCTCGGAGGCGGCCAGGTCTTCTTCTTTTGTTTCTCCGGTCAAAACCAGAATTCCTGCCGCCCCGTTTTTCACTCCTGCCGCTACGTCTGTATAAATCCGGTCCCCGACAAAGGCCATCTCCTTTCGGTTAAAACCTGTTTTTTCTTCCACCATGTCAATGGTTTCTTTAAATGGTTTCCCCAGATATTTAGGAGACACTCCGGTGGAACGGCTGATTGCAGCGCAGACAGAACCACAATCCGGAATAAATCCGTTTTCAGTAGGACAATTAATATCCAGATGTGTGGCCAGAAACAAAGCGCCGTTCCTGATATAGGTACAAGCCTTTTCCAGCTTTTCATATGTAAGAGAAGTATCAAAGCCTATTACCACAAGATCCGGCATGTCCTGAGTCAAAGGGATGCGGGCATTTACAAAGCTTTCTTCCAGTGTTTTTGTACCCATCAGATAAACATTCTTCCCTTTATAAAAAGTATTGATATACTGAATCGTAACATCCCCTGATGTCATGATCTGGTCTTGGCTTACATAACAGTTCATCCCCTCCAGTTTCTTTTTATAGCTTTTGGGAGATTTTGATGAGTTATTAGTGAAAAAGACGAACTTGCGGCCACTGTCTTCCACTTCCTTTAAAAAGTCCAGAGCACCGGAAAGAATCTGATCACCCAGATAAAATGTACCATCCATGTCCAATACAAATAATCTTGTTTGATTTAAAATTTCCCATTTGCCCATTATATTCTCCATTTCATGTTTACCAAGACCTTTTCATCGTTTTCTGTCATTGATTTTCCGGATATCTTCCGGATTAAACTTGTAATGATGGTCACTGGTCAATAGCCCGTTTGTTTCCTGTTCCACATCAGTCAGCTGTGTATAACAAAAACCATGAATCAAATCCGAGTCATAAATTGCCTGAATGACTCTTTCATACTCCTTTAAAAAGTAAGCGTCAGGCACAGAAGTATATCCCCAGTCCTGACCTGCTGCCTGTATTGCCTTTTCCCGGTTGTTTACTTCCGTTAATTCTTTCTTTATATGGATTCCACCACACTCGGTAAGGACAATGGGCTGCCCGCTATACAAAAAACCTTTTGCATAAGGAAGCTTTTCCATGATAAAAGGGAGGCTCTCCACCTTTCTCAGGCATTCTGCAAATAGCTGATGCTGCTTCTCATCATCTGTCTCTCCATGTTTATAGCTATGGATGGCACAGATATCACTTTCCGTCATTTCCCATCCATCATTGGAAATCACAAGACGTGTTGCATCCATTCCATGCGCCAGACAGTACAAGGACTGTGCAAAACTTTGCTGCTGCCTGTTGTTAAAAATTCTGGGCACTCCCCAGCTTTCATTAAGCATGCCCCAAACCACAACAGAGGGATGATTATAATCTCTTTGAATGACATCCAGCCATTCCCTGGTAAATGCTGCGGCTGCCTGAGGGCTGTAGGACCAGAAGCTAGCCATGCCTTCCCACACCAGAAACCCCAGTTTATCCGCCCAGTATAGGAATCTGGGATCTTCCACCTTCTCATGCTTTCTGCAGCCATTAAAACCCATTGCCTTTGCTTTTACAATGTCATTGCAATATTCCTGATCATCAGGAGCCGTAATCAATCCTTCCTTCCAATATCCCTGGTCCAATACCAATTTGTGATAATAAGGTTGATTATTTAAATAAAGCGTTCCATCCTCTACGTGAATTTTTCTCATTCCAAAATAAGACTCTACCACATCCGCCCGAATCCCTGAGTCTCCTTCATCTGCCTGAATCAGCACATGATACAGAATAGGATTTTCAGGACTCCAGTAATTTCCCATAAAATGAAAGGAGCCTTCCATTGCCTTTTTTCGAAAAACATCTACGATCAGACTGTTTTTCATTGTATTGCAAAGCATGTTTCCGTGAAATATCTCATCTCCCTCCAGGGTAATGAGCAAATGCACCCTGCATGGCAAAATTGACGTATCAGACAGTTGATAATCAATCCTTACGGTTCCCTCATCAATATCCGGTGTAAAATGCGCCCATTCCAGGCAGGTGGCTGAAACCGGTTCCAGCCAGACAGTCTGCCAGATTCCCGTGCTGGGAGTATACCAGATAAAACTGGATTCCTCCTGCCAGAATTGTTTCCCTCTGGGAATCATTTCATCTTTTAACGGGTCTTTCACCTCCACCCTGATGGTTTCTTCTTCCCATGTCAGATATTCAGCAACCGGAAATGAAAAAGGAGTCTGACCGCCAATATGACTGCCGATGCAGTTGTTATTCATATAAACTCTGCACTGATAATCCACTGCGCCGAAATGCAATCGTATTTCCTTGCCTTTCCACTCCTTTGGTACAGAAAATATTCGTTCATAAGTCACATGATCTTCCGTAATTCTTTGATTGATACCACTTTTTTCGCTCTGGCATACATACGGAACCAGTATCTTTGTTTTTTCATCACCATATGTAAAATCCCAAAAGCCATTCAGGTTCATCCAATCGTTCCTCATAAAATCCGGACGGGGGTATTCTTCTCTCATTGCTATTCTCCTTACTTGATTCCTGATTGCGTAAAGCCTTTCACAATATATTTGTTGGCAAAAATGAAGATAACCATGACCGGAAGTACCGAAATCACAGTCGATGCCATCATCATTCCCGGATTTGTATAATTTTCTCCCAAAACAAGAGCCGCAATCCCTAATGTGATGGTTCTTGTCTCGTTCCTGTTAATTACCAGCGACGGCCACAAATAGCTGTTATATAAACCTAAAAATGTAATAAATGCCTGTGTAATTACAACCGGCTTCACTGACGGCAGTACGATATGCCATAATACCTGGAACACGTCAGCTCCCTCCGCGAATCCTGCCTCCTCCAGCTCCTGGGGAAAAGCCAGCAGAAAATTGTAAATCAGATAGATGCACATCACTCCGGAGCCGGACGGCAGGATCAGAGGCCAGAATGTATTTAATCCTCCCATTAATTTGAATGTATAAAACAGAGGAAAGTATGTGACGATTTCCGGGACTGCCATCGCCCAGATCAGTGATACCAAGAGAAAACCTTTTCCTGGCAGCGGAAGTCTGGCAAGGGAATAGGCAGCCAGAACACTGACGGTAATTCTCAGTGCCGTACCTGCTACCGTAACAATCACTGTATTAAACAGCCAGAGGAGTATGGGCGCTGTTGCGGTATTCATAAACAACTCCCTGTAATTGTCTAATGTCCACGTTTTTGGAAGAAGTGCTTTGGAGGTAACTGACTCAGCAATTCCCTTAAAA
>JAEWRS010000181.1 GCA_023398855.1 Bacillota bacterium | reverse complement strand
AGAAGGTGTTCGATCTGGCTCGCCAGTTCTTCTGAAACTTCTCTGTGGTAGTCTTCATCTTTCAGAGAAAGTTCATCAGCTTCCAGAGTAATATAAGTTCCAACAGGTTTTCCCATGGCCTTTTCGCCTTTTTTATCAAGAATCTTTACTTCGGTCATCTTTATATGGCTGTCTGCCCTGTGCCACTCCCGCAGGGACACTCCCGATATTTCACCACCATCCCCTGGGAAGCTCTCCCGTTCTTCTACCGCAAGATCTGTGCGCACTGAAAATGTATTTTCCATTTTTACCACCTTTCCTATTTGTTGCCCATGCTTTTGGGTATAAAAGTATGCCAGTATTGCTTTCCAGCATTTCTAAGGTATTTTCTGCAAAAATACGGGAATTATGTATTGACATATGCGACGAAATTCGTTAGAATACAAAGGTATGTTTACATTGAACTGTCCGTGTCCAGGCTTTGATGCAAAACAAAGAATTATCATATATCATTTTATTGGAGGTGTACCGATTGGCTAACATTAAATCTGCAAAGAAAAGAATCTTAGTAAACGAAACAAAAGCTGCAAGAAACAAAGCGATCAGATCCAAAGTGAAAACATCTATCAAGAAGGTAGAGGCTGCTGTTGTTGCTGGTGACAAGGCTGCTGCACAGGCAATTTTAGCAAGCGCTATCGCAGAGATCGATAAGGCTGCTACAAAGGGCGTATATCATAAGAATACCGCTTCCAGAAAAGTATCCAGAATCTCGAAAGCTGTAAACACAATGGCTTAATTTATAGAGCAGAATCTTATCCCATTCAGAATAACCCACTGAATGGGATTTTTATACAGATTTAAGGCTTTTGCAAAATGGTTTCATATGGACCCATTCTGCAAAAGCTTTTTGTTTTTTAAGAATGTAACACTATTGATAAATCACCAGCGCTTCATAAGGCCTAAGCTCTCCGCTCTTTTTCTCCCCTGGCTCATAATTGCTGATCAAAACTGTTCCTGACTTAAAATCCTCCGGTATGCTGTAATTTACCATCTTACTGCAAAAGCTGCATACCACCAAAAGCTTCCTGTCACCCAAAGACCTGACATAAGCATAGATGTCCGGGTCATCCGGAAGCAGCAGTTCATAGCTGCCGTAAACAATGATTTCATACTCATGGCGGAGAGCGATCAGTTTTTTATAGTAATGAAATACTGAAGTCTCCCGTTCCATCTGTTCTTTGGCATTGATAGTTTTATAATTAGGGTTCACCATGATCCACGGGGCGTTCTCTGAAAATCCGGCATAAGCGCCTGTATCCCACTGCATAGGGGTCCTGGCATTGTCCCGGCTCTTATACCTGATATACTTCATCATCTCTTCTTCTGTAAAAATCCCTTTTCCAGTCAGTTCATGAAATGCATTTATGCTGTCAAGATCACGGAAATCGTGAATACTTTCAAAAGGAACATTGGTCATGCCAAGTTCTTCTCCCTGATATATATAAGGGGTTCCCTGCATCATATGCAGGCAGGTGGCGAGCATCTTGGCTGAAGGTTCCCTAAACTCTCCGCAGTCACTGCCAAAACGGGAGACAACTCTTGGCTGGTCGTGATTATTCCAAAACAGGCTGTTCCAGGCAATTCCCTCAAGCCCTTTCTGCCACTTTGTCATAATCGCCTTTAAATCCGGCAGGTGCATCTTCTTATCCGTCCACTTGTTGTCAGGGTCCCCATCCACGTCCATATGCTCGAACTGGAATACCATGTTAAGCTCCTTACCATCAGAAGATGCATATTTGGCAGCTTCCTCAAGAGTGACCCCTGAGCATTCTCCCACGGTCATGATATCGTAACCGGATAAAACCTCCCGGTTCATTTCCTGTATATATTCATGGACCAAGGGACCGTTAGCTGCAACATTAAAGCTGGCATACCCGTTGATCATGGCCGGGCCGTCAGGAAGTCCTTCTTGCTTGGAGATCAGGCTGATCACATCCATGCGGAACCCGTCAATGCCCTTATCCAGCCACCATTTCATCATGTCGTATACCTCTGTCCGGACCTTTTCGTTATTCCAGTTTAAGTCAGGCTGTTTTTCGGAAAAAAGGTGAAGGAAATACTGGCTTGTTTCCTCATCGTATTTCCATGCTGGCCCGGAAAAACAGGAGCCCCAGTTATTGGGCTCTTTTCCATCTTTTCCGTCTCTCCATATGTAATAATCACGATAAGGATTGTCTTTTGACTTTCTGCTTTCCACAAACCACTGATGCTCATCAGAGGTGTGGTTTACCACAAGATCCATGACCAGTCTGATGTCACGTTTATGCATTTCTGTTAAAAGATTGTCAAATTCCTCCATGGACCCAAATTCTTTCATTATTTTCCGGTAATCGCGGATATCATAGCCATTGTCATCATTGGGAGAATCGTATACAGGGGACAGCCATACCACATCAATTCCCAGCTCCTTTAAATAATCCAGCTTACTGATAATACCCCCGATATCACCGATCCCGTCTCCGTTGCTGTCACAGAAGCTTCTGGGGTACACCTGATACACCACGGATTCTTTCCACCAATTTTTCATAGTTTTTTCCCTTTCTAATCCAATAAATAATCACAAAGCATAATTAAAAATACGCTGGCTGTCCAGGTAAAGCCGTACCTCTTTTTGTCTGCCGCACGGTAGTTTTCCATCTCCCTCCTCCTCATTCCACGATTTCCAGTAACTGCCGGAAGGATGACAGTTTATAATCTGCTAATAAAGATTTTACAGCATCACCCACGGCAGCGCAATCCATTTTGCAGGATTTTGCCGCTTTAAGCCCTGCCTTTGCATCTTCTACCACAAGGCAGTTTTTTGCTTCACAGTTCAGCATGACGGCTGCTTTTTGAAATACTTCCGGATGAGGCTTTGAATGGGTGATTGCATTTCCATCGGAAACTGCATCAAAGAAGTGTTCCAGTCCCAGCTGCTTTAAGATCAGTCCCGCATTTTTGCTGGAGGAACCAATGGCCAGCTTCATCCCCCGCCCTCTAAGCTCTGATAATGTATCCTTTATTTCTGCAGATAAATCCGACGGGCTCATGCTTTCCAGCAGTTTTGTATAGACCTCATTCTTTTTCGTAAGATAGATTTCCTTCTCTTCTTCCTTCATTGCCTTATCATATTGTTCCAGTATGATATCAAAGCTTTCCTTTCGGCTGACTCCTCTTAACCGGTTATTGATGGTTTCATCAAAATAAATTCCCAGCTCATCAGCCACCTCTTTCCAGGCAAGATAGTGGTAATGATCCGTATGGCAGATCACTCCATCCAAATCAAAGATAACTGCTTCATAAGTTTTCTTTTCCACGTACAAAGATTCCTTTGGCTCCGCCTTGCTGCTTCTTCCAAATACCACAAGTGTTACCGGACAGCTTCCGTTGTTATCAATTCTCACGCCCTTCTTATCCACGGTTACCGACAGCCTCTGGCCCTTCCATACCAATGGAAAGCATAGCTCCTCCCAGGCCTTTGGAAGCTTTGGATGAAGCTCCAGTCTGCCATGGCTAAGCCTCACACCACCAAAGCCCATGACGCAGCTTAACCAGATCCCACCAATGGAAGCACTGTGAATTCCTTCCTCTGAGGATTTCATATTAGGTCCCAGATCAATGGAGCATGCCGCCTGATGCATTTGGTAGGCCATGTCATCCATTCCGTAATCATTGGCTAAAACTGCATGCACACAGCGGCTTAAGGATGAATCATGAAGGGTTTTCTCTTCATAAAACTCAAAATTTTTTCTTTTTGTTTCCAATGAGAAAAGATTTGGCAGCAGAAAATCCAGCATTACCGTATCAGCCTGTTTGGAAACCATCAGTTTTCCCATCTGCTCCATATTATAATCCTGATGGATTCCAAGGACCCTTCCTGAAGCCTTATAGGGAGCCAGATCAATAGGCTCCAGGCTCATGTACTGGTCTGTCTGAGGAACAATACCATGTTCACCCGGCACGGGCAAATAGAGCTTTGCCCTCTTTTCCATAAGCTTTTGTTTTAACTGGCTGAAATGGAACTTCCGGTCAAGCCGTTCTGAAACCTCTTTGTTTTCCTTTGGCAAGGCTTCCATAATACGTTCCGCCAGCTCCATATTATAATCTGCCATATAATTGGTATAAGCATTATTGTCCACATGCTCCTTATACTCATCCGGCCCAATCACATCAAGGATTTCATAACAGCCCTTTTTCTCATTCCATTCCACACGGCTGGCCCAGAAAAGAGCGGTATCCAGTATGATCTCGTATCCGTACCGCTCCATATAGTCCTGGTCTCCTGAGACCTGATAATACTGCCACACCCCATAGGCCACATCAGCGCTGATATGGTGCTCAATTAAGCCTGTCAGGCACTTTTGCACCTTTCCCGTTACCACATCAGTGCCCAGGTATAGGGGGGTTACCTCTCCGTCGTCAATCCAGGCGCACTCCCATGGATACATTGCTCCGTCCCAACCGTTTTCAGCTGCCTTTTTGCGGGCGCCATAGAGATTTCTGTAGCGGTATTCCAGAAGTGTTCTTGCGGTTTCTGGCTCTGTAAAGGTAAAGTAAGGTAAGATAAACATTTCCGTATCCCAAAAGGAATGGCCTTTGTACCCCTCTCCTGTCAGAGCCTTTGCACCGATTCCCACCCGGTTGTCGTCCTTTTTCACCATAATATTTAAATGGTACTGGGCAAACCGAAGAGAAAGCTGGTCAAAATCGTCATTTCCCCGTATAGTCACCCCATGCCCTTTCCAGAATTCTTCCCACACTGCTTCTGATTCCGCCAGCAGTTCTTCATATCCTTTTTCAAACGCAATCAATAAACATTCCATTCCATCCGCTTTCAAACGCTCAGACATGCCGGAGTGTTCTTCTTTTTCATAAGCCAGGTCCCTGGAGGAATGAAAACAGGATATCTTTTCCAGGCAGACCGATTCACCTGCCTCTGCTGCCACGGACCAGCGCAGATCCATAGTTCTTCTTCCCATAATAGGAAGGGATTTCTCCTCCCGGTTCATCCGGCAGGCACTGTGGACTGCCGCCAGAACCCGGGACTGGGTGGTTTCCGACAGAAACTGCATGGCAGCTCCATCATAAATCCTGCGCCTCAGATTCTCAAAATGCATGGCTCCGTGGTTTGTCACCTCCCCATGAATCCCCGTTTCAATGACCAGCTGGGCGCTGCGGTCACAGGAAAGTTCTAAGTATTCTGCCGCAATATGTTCATTTTTAAGGGAAACAAACCGTTTAAACAAGGCAGTTACCACAGTACCCTCCGGGCATTTCCATACTACCCTTCTAATGGTTTCACCGTTTTTTAAATTCATAACCCGTGAATACTCCATGACCTTTCCTGACTGGAGGTTCAGACGGTATCCGTTTACAGTAATGTCCATTGCAGTTACATCAGGAATGTTGGGAAGCTCAGTTACCTCCTCATCTCCTGCCTTATTGAAGGTTCCGGTAATAAAGGTGTTCCTCACCTCTTCCACATACCGCTCCTCTAAGGCATTGCGCATCCCTATGTAACCATTTCCCTGGGCAAAAATCGCCTCGTATTTACCTAAATTCCGGGCATCAAATTCTGTCTCCTCTATCAGCCAGTTTTTTAAATCTCCCTTGCCCTTAAAAAAATTTATTGTTTTATGCATTCTGTCCTCCTAAAATGTCAGCCTTTTACTCCTGATGCCGCAACACTTGCCTGTACCTGCTCCTGGGCCAGTGCATACAAGATAATGCCAGGAAGCACGACAAGAGTCAAAGCGGCAAACAGCTTTGTATAATCATAAGAAAATGATTCGGTGAAAAATTGTAATGCTACCGGCAAAGTCCTGTTTTTATTGGAAGAGGTCAGCAATGAAGCATAAAAAAATTCATTCCAGTTATTTAAAAACATGAGAATTCCGGCAGTAGCCAAGCCGCCCTTTGCCAGGGGAAGGTTGATCTGGAAAAATACCCGGAGAAAACCTGCTCCCTCCAGCCTTGCCGCTTCATCTAAGGATGAAGGTATGGACATAAAGGTGGATTTTAAAATAAACATGGACATGGCCAGACCCATGGATAAGTAAACAACTGCCAGCCCCCAGATATTGTCATACAGATTCATCTTCATAACCAGGGAAAATATGGGCTGTGCCTTGGAATGGGATGGGACCAGCAAGGTTATGGTAAACAAGGCAAAAATCAGGGATTTTCCCGGAAAGCGGTACTTTCCGATCACATACGCGCCCATGGAAAAAAACAGCAGGGACAGGAGTGTTGAGGAAATGCACACCAAAAAGGAATTGGCAGCGTACCGGAGAAAATCGTATTTCTCAAACAGGTAGATATACGGTTCAAAGCTTATAGCGGAAGGCAGAGTAAATGGATTGCCAAGAATCTGCGCATTTGTTTTAAAGGATGACATGATCACCCAGAGAATCGGAAAAATCGATAGGACCACAGTAAAAGCCATAAGGAGATACATACAAAATACGGTAATTGTTTTCTTCATTGTGCCCTCCTCCTAATAGATACTGTCATTCATGCGGAATGTAACATTGACAACTGCCAGAATAATAAGACCCAAGGCAAACATAACCATTCCGTTGGCATTGGCATACCCGTATTTCATATCCGATATGGAATTGACCAGAATCAGCGGTATATTCATGGTATCGTCTCCTGGACCGCCTGCAGTGGTCAGCCTGATCTGCTCATACATGGCGATTCTGGAAGTAATGGAACAGATCACCCCTGTCCCAATGGCATTCCTGCAAAGGGGGAGCATGATATGCCGGGTCAGCTGCCACGGGGAGGCCCCGTCAACTCTTGCGGCTTCCACCACTTCCTCGGGAACTGCCATTAAATCATTTAATACCACCAGGGTTACAATTACGGCATAAAAAATCCATGTACATGTAACTGCCCAGAATGCATACGGAGACTGATAAAACCATTGGACATGAAATTCCGGGGAAAATTTTCGGATCAGGTTATTTAAAATTCCCATATCATCATTAAAAATAAATTTATAGATCATGGCCCATGCAGCCGCTGAGATCACGTTTGGCACCATAAAAACCACTCTGGTGAATTTCCAGCCCCTTGGCTTTGCATACAGGACAAATGCCATGAGTACGCCAAATCCAACATGAAAGGTGGCAGCAATCATGGACCAGGCAAGGAGATTTTTCAAGGATATGAGAAAGGTTTTTGAATGAAAAAGGTCCATGTAATTTTTGAGTCCTATGAAAACCGGTTTATTGAACCCATCCCACCTGGTAAAGGATGTGGCGATTACCGTGAGAATGGGCGATAAGTAAAACAGCAAAAATATTAAGAAGGAGGGCAGTAAAAATAAGTAACACCACTTATAATTCCTTCTCTCCAAAACGGTGGGATTTGACTTTCCTGCTTTCATTTTCTTCCCTTCTTTCTAAAAAAATACTGCTGCAATACACCCTTGGTACAGGTTTTTTGCAACAGTATTTAATTCCCATATTACGATTAGTTTTTTGCTTCCTCAGCCTTCTGAGTCAGCTGGCCGCAAAATTCCACCGGTGTAAGAGTTCCATCAGCCAGCTTGGGAAGCAGCTTTCCAAACTCCGTATCAGCAACGGAGGCTGGCATTACATCGAAAATTGATGCCGTGTATTTTGTCTTTCCATTCATGCTTTCAGCAAGCTGGGATAAAATCCGGTTTTCCGCCTGTTTCTTTAAAAACTCCTCACTGTAATCCAGCTTAGGTGCCACTCCCCCTTCAGTCAGAACCAGCTGTTCGATTTCTTCCTTGGAATCACGGAAGGCAAAGAACGCTTTTGCCAGCTCTTTTTCCTCATCAGAAGCGGTATTGGAGATCCAGAATTCACCAAATACTCTTGGATTTGCGATAGCAAAGTTGCCGGGATAAATATCTGAGGTTACTTCATCGCCGTTAAATCCGTTGGACCACTTGTCTGATGCATCATGATCAAAGTCTGATGCCATCCAGGAACCGTTGCATATGATGGCAGCGCTTTTGCTCATAAATGCATTGGCAGCATCTGCATAAGCTGCACCAATGGTATTGGCCGATGCATTTTTCTGAAGGAGCTCCTGCAAAATGGTTGTTGCGGAAACGACTTTTTCGTCGGTATAATCGTACAGCTTATCATCCACAAACTGAGCTAAATATCCCTCGCCTCCCTCCTGGTTGGCAATAAGGGCAGTGAGAAGAAGTCCTGTTGTCCAGGCGTTTTCCGCAGTCTGGAACGCAAATCTGTTAACACCAATGCTTTCTGTAAATTCAACAAGAGTCATATCCTTAACAGCTTTTTCCGGCTGATACATGGTATTGTTATAGAAAAGACCCACTGGCTTTAATACGGAAAGTGGTTTGCAGATCAGTTTACCGTCTACGGTGCAGTAATCTATGGATTCGTCAATCCAGTTCTTTTTTACCTCTGGATTAGAATTTGCAAATTCAGTCAGATCATATGCCATACCATTAGCGAGAGCCACGCTCTTAAACCACTGTAAATCAATCCCACCGGAGCCGGGTGCATGGACTATGGCGGGAAGCTTGTTCTGCTGTGCCAGTTGTTTAATCTTTTCCGCATACTGGGCCTGTGGAACTTCTTCGATCACGATCTTATACTTTCCCGCATACTTCTCATTAAACCGTTCTACCTCAGGAAGGAAGAAAACAGCTCCTACATTTTCGCCTGCCAGATAGGTTGGAAAAGTCATCTGGATTTCCTTGCCGGACCCAGTTTCCCCCTTTCCTGCTCCTGATGCAGCTGTATTGCTGTTTCCGCCAGAACAGCCACTGATCAATGCCCCAGCCGTCATAACTGCAGCCATAAATCCCGCCAATTTTCTTTTCATATAAATCCTCCTTAATATTTTTTTACAATTGTTTTACACTCTTACCTTCCTCAAGAAAATACTTTGTCATATGATTCTTTGGATACTTTTCTTCATTTACCATCTTCAAGAGAAGCTTTGCCGCATCATAGCCTTTCTGCCACATATTCTGGTTGATGCGTGTAACAAAGGGATCAATGTATTTCATAAAATAGTTGCCGTCATAACCGGTAATGGAAAAATCCTCCGGGCTCGCAAATCCCAGCTCCTGTATTGCTCTTAAAACACCTATGGCAGTCAGATCGCTCATGCATATAAAAGCTGTGCCAGCCTCTTTTCCATATTCCGTCAGCAGTTTTTTCGTTCCTTCATACGCTGTCTGCTCCATAAAATTCGAATAGATTACTTTACAGCTTTTGGGATCAATGCCGTTTTTTTCGAGAGCATCTAAGTACCCCTGCTGACGCCTGACAGAAACATCAGCTTTTTTCCGTCCATAAACCAGAATCAGCTTTCTGTGCCCCCTGTCAATGACATACTGGGTGATCTGTTCAAAAGCTTTCCTGTCATCTGTCATGACAGCCGATGTCCACACTCCTTCCAGCGGTATATCAATAGAAACACAGGGCAGAGTGGAATGAGGAAGAGTCTTTACCAAAGGGTCCGATATCCTGAGTCCCATGATCACGGCGCCTGACAATGAATATTCCCTGCAAAATGTGTCAAAATCTTTTTTTTCCTGTTCTTCCTTTCCAATGGAATACATGGCAAGATTAATCTCATGCTTCATCATGTAGGTATAGGCTCCCTGGATCACATTCATCATGAACTCGTTTGACTGGGCTTCTCCCAAAAGTCCGCAGATGAGCAAAGCCACATTTTTCTTGTTTTTTGAAGACAGATTTTTGGCACTGGTGTTTGGAACATACCCAAGTCTCTCCGCCGCCTCCGCCACGCGCGCCCTGGTTTTGGCCGATACATCACTGTATCCGTTTAACGCTCTGGATACCGTACTTACAGATAATCCCGTTTCCTGTGCCACATCATAAATTGATTTTGCCATTTTACACCTCTTTTTATCAAAAACGTTTTTGGTCTTTGATTTTTTTTAACACTTCTTTTAGAAG
>JAEWRS010000100.1 GCA_023398855.1 Bacillota bacterium | reverse complement strand
GTTCCGTGGAGGCTATGACGGCATCATGGAAAAAAGAGGAGCAGTGAAAAGGCATGGCGCTTAACATATTATATGAAGATCAGGAAATACTGGTGGTGGAAAAGCCGGTGGGAATGGAGGCCCAGTCTTCAAGATCCTTTGAGCCTGACATGGTCAGTGAGGTAAAGAAACATATCAACAGTCTATCCCCAAAGTCAGACCCACCATATGTGGGAGTTATCCACAGGCTGGATAAGCCGGTGGGAGGCATTATGGTTTATGCAAAAACAAAAAATGCCGCAGAGTCTTTAAGCAGGCAGGTTTCCCAGCATCAAATGGAGAAAATCTATTACGCAGTGGTTTGTGGAAAACCTGTGGAAAACTTTGGAGCCTACGTGGATTATTTGTGGAAGGACGGAAAAAGCAATTGTTCCAAAATTGTGGATAAGGGGATAAAAGGTGCAAAACTTGCGGAGCTTTATTATCAGACTGTGGATAACCACAGCATAGGCCAGGAAGATTGCAGCCTTGTTAAGATTACATTAAAAACCGGCCGCCATCACCAGATCCGGGTGCAGATGGCAGGTCACGGCACACCCCTTTGGGGTGACCGGAAGTATAATCCTAGGCTGCAGGAGAAAGGCGCAGGAGAAAATGTAGCATTGTTTGCTTACAGCCTGTCATTTACCCATCCAGGTACAAAGAAAAGGCTTTATTTTTCTTTAAAACCTAAAGGAGAAATATTTAAACTGTTCACGTTCCCGGAGCAGTCATAAATAAGGAATTTTTTGTTAAACAGATTTCGCATATTTTCTTACCCTGCTGCTCATACTAGAGATTGTACAAAAGAAGTACAAATCAGAAACAGGTGAGTCCATGGTGAAACCGAGCAGGAAACTGAAGAAAACTTTATTAATATTGGGAGTTACAGGGGCAGTGTATTTAAGTTTTCGCTATCTGCTGCCTCTAGTGATTCCCTTTTTGATTGCATATGTATTTGCTCTGTCCCTTCGGCCTTCGGCCCTTTGGATCGAGAAAAAGACACGTTTCATCGTAAAGGGAAGGGTGATCTCCATTCCTCTGGCAGTTATCGGGGGACTGGAAGTCATCCTTTTTATAATCGCTGTTGGAACCATCCTTTATGTGGGAGGAAGAAAGCTCTTTATGGAAGCAAGGCTTTTGCTCCAGAACCTGCCGGTAATCCTGGAAGGCATGGACCGGTGGCTAATGGATAACTGCTTTTTTGCGGAGCGGTTTTTAAAGCTGCCTGATGGATATATGGTAGAAGTGGTAAGGGACATTATATCAGGAGGACAGGTCGCCATAAAAAGCCGGATCATGCCATTTCTCATGACAAATTCCATGACCATTATGAAATGGCTTGTGCAGGTAACTGTGATCATAATCATTTTACTGATTGCCACGGTTTTATCTCTCCAGGAGATGGATGATATCAGGGAAAGGCGGGACAATTCCATGTTCCGTTTTGAATACGCCATGCTGGGGAGACGGCTGACAACAGTTGGGAGTGCCTGGTTAAAGACTCAGGCAACAATTATGCTGTTTACTATGACCGTGTGTTCGGCAGGATTGTTCTTCCTGGGAAATCCTTATTTTATATTGTTTGGGATAGGAATCGGGCTTTTGGATGCACTCCCTATATTTGGGACTGGTACCGTATTCATTCCCTGGGCCCTTTTCTCCCTGATTAATAAAAACTGGAAATACGGAATCGGAATAATGGTTATTTATATAATCTGCTATTTTCTGCGGGAGATTATGGAGGCCAAGATCATGGGAGGAAAGGTGGGGCTAACCCCTTTGGAAACTCTGGCTTCCATGTATGTGGGCCTTCAGCTTTTCGGGCTTTTGGGTTTTATCCTTGGGCCTATCGGCTTATTGATTGTGGAGGACATTGTAGAGGTGTACGAGGGCTGGTGCTGTGAAGACAGGAAGGAAATGGCAGATCCGGAGGAATGATTCCCGTGACCCACTTGACAAACATTTGCAAATAACGTAAAATCAACCATACAATCTTTTTTATATGGAAGATATAAGACGTTGATGAGGACCAGTAAGTGATGAAGTATTACAGAGAGAAGGCCGTAAGGTGGAAGGCCTCTATACCTCTCATGACCCAACCTCCCTCGGAGTTCCGTAGTAAACTACGGCGTATTTCCTGCGTTATAGGATAGGAAAAGTGAGTCATGGAGCGTTCCATGGCTAAATTGGGTGGCACCGCCGAGCTGTTCGGTCCCTTTTTTAAGGGAACGGATGGCTCTTTTTGACTTTATGAAATTACCGATTATGCCCCAATAGCTTGGGCATTGAATAGGAGAGGAGAACTTGTTATGGCAAAGGACAAGAAATTAGTAGAAGCGATTACATCTATGGAGACAGATTTCGCCCAGTGGTATACCGACGTAGTAAAAAAAGCGGAATTGATCGATTATTCCAGCGTAAAGGGCTGCATGGCCATTAAGCCGGCAGGATATGCTATCTGGGAAAACATTCAAAGCGAGCTTGACAGAAGATTTAAGGAAGTGGGGGTGGAAAATGTTTACATGCCCATGTTTATTCCGGAAAGTCTTCTTCAGAAGGAAAAGGATCATGTAGAGGGATTTGCTCCTGAAGTTGCATGGGTGACCCATGGCGGACTGGAACCGCTGCAGGAAAGACTTTGCGTCAGACCTACTTCAGAAACCCTGTTCTGTGATTTTTACTCCAGGGATATCCAGTCTTACCGGGACCTGCCGAGGCTTTATAACCAGTGGTGTTCGGTAGTGCGCTGGGAAAAGACCACCAGACCGTTTTTGCGTTCCAGAGAGTTTTTATGGCAGGAAGGCCATACTGCCCATGCTACGGCTGAAGAA
>JAEWRS010000096.1 GCA_023398855.1 Bacillota bacterium | reverse complement strand
TTCATACATAGAATAAGCGAAATCCTTATCATTGTCAAGCACTAGTATACAAGTACGCTGTTACCAGAAACCTCCGGCCTCCGGACAATCCTAATATCTCATTGGAATGATTTCTAAGTACTCCTTTACCGTGGCCCCTGCCAGAAACATATCAATGATCTGCTTTCCTAAGGGATTTAAATCATCGGTGTAGTATTTCATCAGCTCCTGGGTAAAGAAGTCTGTCAATATTTTTGCACCAGCATCGTATCCCTGCACTCCTACTTCCTGCTGAGTTTCCGGCCGTAAAAATGCTCTTCTGATATACTGGCCGTCAATTTTCAAAGAGTCAAGACCAAAGCCAAGAATAGGACAGCGCGCCTCTACCAGATGCTCTGGCTTAAACTTGGCGCTGCCGCGGCGGGCAATGTACTCTCTGGCAACCCACTGGGGCATAAAGCTCACCTCATAAGCGCCGATATGCTGGTTGGGGATCAGTACATAGCGGGTATTCGTTGAACGCAGTATCTGGTCAAGAAGCAGATTGGCCTGAGTTACCATTTTTCCGGTTGCAAAGGGCCAGTAAGAGCCGACTCCTTCACTGGTCATTTCCAGAGTATCAATGATACTTGGATTGTTGAATCCCCTTGGTGCCACCAGACGCCATAACCAGGCCAGGGCTGGAGGCAGGATATGGAGGATGCCAAGGATTCCGTAGGTGGGATTTTCCTTTGTACATGCGGGAGTCCTCACACCAAAGCTTCTTACATCCACTTCCACAGGAGTGTCAATGGCTTTGGGAACCAGCCTTCTTGGTAAAATGACACGGGGATTTGGGCAGGGTTTTCCGTTCTGATCCAGGGTATGCTCCCAAACCAGACAGGTTGCACCGGCCACTGCCTGCATATTTAAGAAAATAAGAGGTTCTTCCGGCTGGATGAGTATTTTTTCATATTGAGGAGAAGCACCATAGCATTTGATATTATCCAACCGCAGAAACCATGCGGATTCTGCATCCTTAACGACCAGCTTTTTGCTGTCATTCTGCATACCCGGGTGGCACAATGCCATATCATCTGTCACAGGTATAAGATCACAGGTTTCATTTAATACCAGATAGTTCTTTTCACCAGTGACCGTATTCCTGCCAAGGATCGCTCTTCCATCCATTTCTTTGTGGATATCTTCGATCATTTCACTTTTTCCGCCTCCTGAGGCGCCTTCGTGCATGATCACGATCTCATTGTCATAAGGGGTGATGACTTTTACAGTTGATGCATGAGCAGTCACCCAGCCTTCCTCTTCACCGATATTTAAAAGAACTCCGTAAATCCCCTTTTTGGCGCTTGGGCCAGGATACAAATTATAGGAATATACTTCATGGATTCCATCCAGACGGTTATGGACGACGATCTGTTTTCCGTTAAAATGAGTATGCCTGAATGGAGGAGCCAGGAAAACAACGGCCCTTGGCTTAAAGCCGGAAGAAATCTCGTCAATATTTAAAAATCCCTGCAAGTCTGCAAGTCCTGCAGCAAAAAAACCTGCGTTTAACGGTGAGATCAGGATAGAATCATATCCATATTCAAGCCCGCCTGACTTAAACGGAAAAAAAATCAGCTCCTGATTTTTCAGCCATTCAAAGGTTTCCATTCTTAAGGATTCAAAATCAGACTGATAGACCTCTTCATATCTGGGTTTATCCGTGGGCTTTTTGTCTGCAATCAGCAGACAGTCCGGGTCACGCCTTCTCATATAGTCATCCGTATAATTGACCACGACCCCGTTCTTACACTTTATAGCGGTTGCTTCCAATACCGTGCCTGTTCCTTTTACTTCATATTCAATGGGAAACTCGGTATTCTCTGCATTTCCCATTGCCAGGGTCAGCAGTTCTTCCCTTGTCTTAGGAATGATGACACCTTTTGACTGAGCCAATATGTCCTGTACATATTCGGGTAAATTCATATCACGTAAAGATTCCAGCATATTTTCCTCCGTTCCAGCGCACGCCCTGATGCACATCTGCAATCTGCACCGTACATGGGCCGGCACAAACCATGTAATTATATTTGCTTCTCTTCAACCTTTGTTCCCAATTTTATTAAGTATTACATAGCTTCTATTTTAATATTCCAGGTATAAGATCAACCTGGGACTGCTTAAAAACCTTCCCTTCTCAAGCCCGTACCTTCCGTTAAAACAAAAGAACCCCAGAAATTTCCTTTTGTTGCTTTTTATCCTATCACCGCCTCCTTCCCGTGATATATATAAAGCCGATATCCATAAAATGGATATCGGCTTACTTACAACTTAGAGTAATCATTCTACTTTGCAACGTCTTCCGGTGTTATTTACCTGCAAAAAGCTCTTCTAAATTCTTATTAACAATGATGACAATAATCTTTTCCCCTGTTTTCGTGCTGATATCAGAGTGAGTGCTGACAATCCCCACATCCATAACATCAGATAATGATTTTTCCAGATATTCCCTGCCGCCCTCAAATAATGAAGTCCGAATTTTCTTAAGGAGTTCAACACCCTGCGGGCTTTCAGTCAGCTTTTTCTCAGATGGACTTAAAAATCCTATTAATCTGACAATAATCATATCACTTAGAATATAGGTCCGAATGGCCTTAGGACCCCTTCCCATATATTCTACTTCAAATTTGCTGACAATTTCACTGATCCTGGCTTCCAATTGACCTTTTGTCATAATCTCATCACCTGTCAGATACAATATCATGAAAAACCCACCATGTCAATGATTTTTTTGAAACAAAAGGAACCTATATCTGGAAGCTGCACTGCTCAGCCCCATGGTAAAAGGGCATTATATATCAAAATCCCCCATCTTTAAAACAATCTGATTTATTCTGCTCTTCATATGATGCTTATCAAATCTTCCCAGGAAAAGCTGGGATTCAATATTACCGTCCTTCATAAACAACACCCGTTCTGCTCTGGACGCAACCTTTGCATCATGAGTAACTAACAGGATCGCAGTACCATTTTTGTTAATAGCTGAAAATATTTCCATAACTTCTTCTGAGGATTTGGAATTCAGCGCACCGGTGGGCTCATCAGCAAACAGGATATCCGGGTCATTCATAAGGGCCCGGCAAATACCCGCACGCTGCAGCTGACCTCCGGATACCTGGGTAATATCTCTATCCTCCAGCTCTGGTATGCCAGTATCCTCCAGTAACCTTTTTGCTTTTTCGACAATGGGATTGTGGTTTCTTTGATTCTTCTGTAAGCTGGCAAATATAATATTATCTAAAATATTCAGATTTTTCAGCATGGTAGGCCTTTGGAATACAAACCCCATTTTTGTCCTGCGAATATCGGAAAGTTCATTTTCGTTTAGTCTGGATAACTCCTGGCCAACAAATCTTATTGATCCGCCGCTGATTGTGTCAGTTCCGCTCAAAGCAAAGAGCAGTGTAGTTTTCCCGCACCCGGACGGTCCCATAACCGCGACAAATTCTCCGGCTGTTATTTCTATATTTACATTATTTAAGGCATTGACTTTTTCCTGCCCCTTGCCATAGCTTTTTGTAATGCTTTTACCGCTGATAATCTTCTTCATAAGCCTACTCCTTCACGTATTCCTGTATTTTTATTAAGGAAATTCCCGAAATACTCAGCAACGTGGCAACGCCTACACAAACAGCCATAAAAACAGGCGAAAACAGGTACGTATAGATTGGGCTGACCACAAAGTGGAATGTTGTTGCGCCAAAAGATGAAATCAGTCCTGCCCCCACAAGCTCTCCCAGTGTATTTGCTAAAAATGTGCCGATTCCTATACTGACAATCAGAACAGCAAACACTCTTACCATGTATTGGATCTGAATTTCAGAGGTTTTAAAACCAAGTGCTTTCAGCACTGCAACGGAATAGTGATCCTTTGTCAGAAGCATTTTCATAAAAAGAAGTGTCACCAGCGTCATGAGTACTGCTGCTACAGCTATGGCAGCATAGGAAACCTTTTGTACCGCATGAGTAATTCCGCCTAGTGTCTGGTTCATATATGCATCAATATCAGCTACCTTGGCATAGGAAAACCGGTTCTTATACTCCGCTGCTATTGTGGCTGCATTGGCCCTGCTTTGAAGCTTCACGGGAATAATACTCCAAAGAATGTTGCCATCACGAATATCAAAAATAGCCTTTGCGGTTTTGCCGCCGTTGGTAATGTCTGAATATATCCCGCATATGGTAAGCGTTTTATTCTGGCCGTTTACCATTAGTTTTATTGTCTCATTAAGGCCTTTTTTTAAATCCTCCGCTACAAACCGGGAGATAGCGATCTCCGAATTATTCTGCGGTGCTCTTCCGGTTGAATATTCAATTGGGAATATGGAGTGATCGCCCAGTTCCACCTTAAGCTTTCCAAAGGTGCCGTCTTCCATGGACATGTCAACCATATAACTTGTCAGCACCGTATATTCCTCTATGTCCGGGTCCTGTGCCATAAAACCTGTCACAGCCTCAGTTTTTCCGGTAATATCGTCTGTCTGCTGGATATCAATCCGCATATCGCATTCTCCGATGCCCATGTAGGTCATAAAGTTCCTCTGAGAAATGGTATGGTAGATATTTTGCGGCACAATGATGAGAAAAGAGGAAATAACTAATACCAAAACCATAGTAACATAAAGCTTTTTACGCTGCAGAATATCCTTAAGCCCAAGAAAAATATTGGGTGAAAGCATCTGGCATTCTGACAGTCGAAAGCCTTTTGACCCTTTCGATTGCTCCTGAGGCGCCCCAAAACGGACAGCCTCAGCAGGAGATATATGTTTAAAACGGCGCAGAACGCCATTTACATAGAGCATTACAACAAAAAAGATAGCCACCGCGCCCAGCAGCCCAAACGCCATCCCAAGTTCAGAGCCTCCTGTCTCACCCATATACAAGCGGATATTTGTTAAGAAAGGCTCTTTGGCAAACAAGGACAATATAAATCCGGCGATACTGGCAAGCCCGGCGATAGCACCATATTTTGCCAGATAAAGCATCCTGATTCTGCTGGTTCTCAGTCCAATCGCTTTGAGCACACCGATTTCCAGGTAATCCTCTTCTATTCTGGCAAGCAGTGTAAACCGGATGCACAAGAAACCCACGAGAATGACAAGCGTACTGATAAGTATTAGTACGCCAATCATAATTCCATCATCAATGGCATTTGCCATCTTAAAAAGGGAATACGTAATGGGGGGAGGTCCGTTTGCCGGAAGATCCGCCGATAAGTATGCCGCTTCAAATGCGGACGCTTTAGCAGGGTCAGAGAAACGGAACTCAATCAGGTGTTCCAGCCTTCCATAGGCTCTGATCTTCTCAAAATCAGCCTCATGGACAAGAAACCGCTTAGAGGAAATCATGGAAGCATTCATTTGAGAATCCCGCAAGTAACCAGCTACCGTAAAGTATACTCCATGTATTACCACGGTGTCACCAATGGCTGCCTGACCTGTTTTCATATAATAAATGGGAACATAAATCTCTCCTTCTTTGGGCCGGATAACCGTTCCATCCAGATTAAGCAAAAAGTCAAAGCGTTGGCTTTGCATGGAAAGTCCGTTATCCTGTATCGAACCGGCGAGGGAATGCTCGCCGATCATTATTTCCGCTCCTTCTATGTTGAGAAAGGATGCCACCTGGAAATCCGCTATATCCTTCTGCTCAGACGCAAAATCCAAAAGCTGCCGCATGTTAATCTCACCGGTATGCATCTGCAGAAAATGTGGTGTTTTGGCATTTCTCATCATACCTTCAATGGAAGTAGCCAGGCTCACAGAAAGTATTGCCGCAAGAGATGTAAGCATTGCAGACAGCAGAATAAACACCGTAATTGTGATGGTAATAAGCTTATTTTTTTTGATATCATTCATTATCAATTTTTGATACATGCTTCACCTCTGTTCTCCAAATCTCTGTCTGTCCTTTGATGCGCAAAAGAAAGATTGTTACATATGAAACAATGTGGCCACGCCGTCAAAGCTTCCATGTGCCGCTCCAAACAGCCGTTCCAGATTAAAAATAAATGCCCTGATTCTTTTTAACTGTTCATCACCAGGGAGCTTTTCGCAGCAGTCGTCAAAAACAGTATTAACATGAGCAACTACCATTTCCAGGCTCTCATAGGGATATGGTGTATTAAATAATCCTTCCTCAATACCGTCTTCAATAATATCTATCAGGATAGGCGGGATCCTCTGCAGCATTTTCTCATGGGTTTTCTGATGCATTAATGCATTTTGCGGCCTGTGCATCTGCTGGGTAATGACACTGGGTATCCCCTCTTTATTGCCATTCATTGCCATAAGAGTCTGTATAAGCCGCTCCATTACCGGAAGTCTGCTGTTAGCTGCAATCTGTTCTGCTTTGTTTAAAATTCTTTCACAATGCCGCTCAATAAGAGCGTCTAACACATCCTCCTTTGACTTGAAGTGATAATATACGGTACCCCGTGCGATTCCAGCTTTTTCTATCATGGCACTTATTGTTGTCCCGTCAAAGCCATTGAGGTTGAAAAGTTCTTCGGCTGCATCCAGGATTTCATTTCTTCGCATATCAACATTTTTAATTATTCGCATAATATTACCCCTTACAATTAGACTGACGTTCAGTCTAATTGTAAGGGGCACAATAAGTTTTGTCAATATGGTTTTACTTAACAGGCTGTTATATCGGCCCGCTTTGTGGCTTTTTTATTTCATATTATACTTTTCAGGAAATGTTCTTATGCTTTACAATAATCCGTTTCTATTTATTCAGATCCAAAGCCAGAAATCAGTCAGCCTCACCGATGCTTTTTCCAATGTCACACCTCATATACTTATTCTCAAAAGAAACCCAGTCTGCTGCTTCATAAGCTCTTTTCCTGGCATCCGTTAAGTTTCTCCCAACTGCCGTTACCCCCAGTACTCTTCCACCGTTGGTGACAACCGTTCCATCGTCTTCCAGCTTACTGCCGGCGTGAAAAACAAAGTATCCATCTCTGCCCTTAAATGTCTCAAGTCCGACAATGGGATACCCCTTTTCATACATTTCCGGATATCCCTTTGAAGCAAGGACCACACAGACCGCTGCCTGATCCTCAAACTGCAGATCTATTTCATCCAGAGTCCCGTCAATGCAGGCTTCAAATACCTCTACAATATCATTCTTCATCCGCGGTAGCACAACCTGTGTCTCCGGATCTCCAAATCTGGCATTGTATTCCAATACTCTGGGACCTTTTTCTGTCAGCATCAATCCAAAGAATATGATTCCCTTAAATTCCCGTCCTTCCGCTTTCATGGCATCCACTGTTGCCTGATAGACATATGCTTTGCAAAACTCATCCACTTCTTCCGTATAAAACGGACTGGGGGAAAAGGTCCCCATCCCTCCTGTATTCAGACCCTGGTCTCCATCCTTTGCCCGCTTATGATCCTGGGCTGATGTCATGATTTTAACCGTCTTTCCGTCCACAAAGGAAAGCACCGAAACCTCCCGGCCAACCATATATTCTTCCGCAACGATCCGGTCTCCTGCGGAACCGAAACGCTTATCAAGCATCAAGGCCTTAACTCCGTCTTCGGCTTCCTTTCTTGTGCTGCAGATCAAAACGCCTTTTCCCAAAGCCAGGCCGTCTGCCTTTAAGACAATTGGCATATCGGCTGTTTCCAGATAGCTTAAGGCAGCCTCCGGAGAATCAAAGACTTCATAGGCTGCTGTGGGAATCTTGTATTTCTTCATCAGATCCTTGGAAAATGACTTGGAGCCTTCCAGCAGCGCCGCAGACTTTTGGGGACCAAATA
The DNA here is from genome assembly GCA_023398855.1 of Bacillota bacterium. GTDB lineage: Bacteria > Bacillota > Clostridia > Lachnospirales > Lachnospiraceae > Lacrimispora. Next base: position 3,179 of record JAEWRS010000096.1, on the reverse strand, counting down.
CCCGAAGGCCTGCTGCCTCAAACGCATCCACTGCTCCTGCTACCAAGGGATCATCCGGTCCTATAATCGTTAAATCAATCTCTTTTTCCAAAGCAAAAGCTATCAGCCTGTCAAAATCCATGACACCGATGTCCACACATTCCGCTATGTCACCTATCCCTGCGTTTCCAGGGGCGCAATATAATTTATCTACCTTAGGGCTTTGAGCCGTTTTCCATGCGATCGCATGCTCACGCCCGCCGCCGCCTATGATCAAGACCTTCATCACGATTCCTCCTGTCCGTTTGCAATCAGTTGTATGGCCTGGGGGAGGATCTGCCACTCGGCCTCTTCCATGACACGCCGCTGTAAGATCTCCGGTGTGTCTCCCTTTTGAACCTCAACTGCCTTCTGCAAAAGAATGGGCCCAGTATCCATCCCCTCGTCAACATAGTGGACTGTTGCTCCTGTTACCTTTACCCCCCTGGCAAGCGCAGCTTCGTGTACCTTAAGACCATAATATCCCTTTCCGCAAAAAGACGGGATCAGAGAGGGGTGCACATTAATAATCCGGTTCTTGTACTTTTCTATCATAATCTGGGGAACTGTCACCAGGTAGCCTGCAAGAACAATCAGATCAAGGCTGCATTCGTCTATTTTTAAAAGAAGTGCTTCATTAAATTCCTCTCTTCCCTTAAAATCCCCCGGAGAGAGACAAAACGCCGGTATTCCATGATTCCTGGCCCTTTCCAGAGCGTAAGCATTCCGGTTATTGCTGATAACCAGCTTTACCTCCGCATTGGTGATCTTTCCGCCGTTTATTGCATCAATAACTGCCTGAAGATTGGTTCCGCCTCCGGAAACCAGGACCCCGATTTTCAGCATAAAATCACACCTTTTTCGCCTCTTTCCGTTCGGCCGATCACATAGGGGGACTCTCCTGCCTCACGGATGGCCTCCATAGCCATATCCACGTCTGCCGGGCTTACCACAAGTATCATGCCGATTCCCATGTTATAGGTGTTGTACATGATATCCTCTTCAATATCACCTTTTTCAGCCAGCAGTTTAAAAATAGGCGGAACCTGATAACTGTCTTTATCTATCACAGCACAAATCCCATCCGGCAGCATACGGGGGATGTTTTCGTAAAAACCGCCTCCAGTAATATGACTGCAGGCTTTGATCACTGCTCCGCTTTTTTTTACCCCATTTAGCGCATCTACATAAATCTTAGTAGGGCTGATTAACACTTCTCCAAGGGTATCTCCCAATTCTTCGTAAAAAGTGCCCAGGCTTTCCTTTGTCATGTCAAAAACCTTGCGCACCAGAGAAAATCCATTGCTGTGAATGCCGGAGGATGCCATTCCAATAAGTATATCCCCCTCCAATACCCCTGCTCCGGTAATAAGGTCCTTCTCATCCACCACACCAACCGCAAACCCGGCCAGATCATATTCATCTTCAGGGTAAAACCCAGGCATTTCAGCAGTCTCACCGCCGATCAATGCTGCATGAGCCTGTTTGCAGCCATTGGCAACTCCGCTTACAATCTGGGCGATCTTTTCCGGATAATTTCTGCCGCAGGCGATATAATCCAGAAAAAATAATGGTTCACCGCCTGCACAGGCAATATCATTAACACACATGGCCACGCAGTCGATACCAATGGTATCGTGCCTGTCCATTAAAAATGCAAGCTTTAACTTTGTGCCAACTCCGTCAGTTCCTGATACAAGCGTAGGCTTTTCCATATTCTTAAAGGCTGACATGGAAAAAGCACCTGAAAAACCTCCAATTCCGCCAAGAACCTCTGGCCTCATGGTCTCATTCACATGTTTTTTCAGCAATTCTACCGATTTATATCCGGCTTCAATATCCACTCCTGCTTTCTTATAGTCCATTCTTCTCACCTCCGACCGTTTAGTTCTTCCTCTGGGATAAATATTCCTTATAGCCAATCTGGTCCAGCCTCTCGGCCTTTTTAGTAACTTCATTTTTAAGACTTTCTGAATATTCCTTCAGTTTACCCAAAATTTCTCCATCACTTACTGCTAAAATCTTAGCCGCAAGAATCCCTGCATTGGTTCCGCCGTTTATGGCAACCGTAGCAACGGGAACTCCGGAAGGCATCTGCACAATAGAATAAAGAGAATCCACTCCTCCAAGGTCAGAAGTTTTCATGGGAATACCGATCACTGGCATGGGAAACAAAGCCGCACACATTCCCGGAAGATGGGCTGCCTTACCCGCACCGGCAATGATAACCTTTACACCTCTTGCCTCAGCCGTCTTGGCATATTCGAAAAAAATATCCGGTTCCCTATGAGCAGATATCACTGTCATCTCAAACTCCACCCCGAATTGGTTCAATACATCTGCCGCCTGAGCCATAACAGGCATATCAGAATCACTTCCCATAACAATTGATACTTTTGCCATAGTAAATTCTCCTTTTTGATTTTAATTGGTGTACTTATTCATTAAAAACAGTAATACTATTAATTAGTTATTCTAATATATGCCTACTATTAATTAACTAATTCTTATTAATTATCATACTAGCTTTTTTTTACAGAGTCAATGGTTTTCTTTAAAAAATTAGGTACACCGCCTGCTGCTTAAAAATAGCGGGAGAAACGGAAAGATATATTATATTCTTTCCGTTCTCCCGCTTGTTATGTAGGTTAATATTTTCCGCCTCCAAATGTGGAGGATCCTTCAAAATAAACCGGATCAATGGTAAGGACCGGGTCCTCCCTGTGCTCAGTGTAAACCGGTTTTTTCGCAGAAGAGCTACTGGTCTTTTGCTTTGCAGCGGACCGGGAGGTCTCTTCAGCATGCTCACCCTCATAAAGCCGAAAGCCCTGAACAAGCCCCTTCATAATCTGGGCCTGGCCTGACAGCTCCTCACTTGCCGCTGCACTTTGTTCTGCTGTGGCGGAGTTCGTCTGGACCACACAGGATATCTGATCAACTCCCTGGGCAACCTGGTCAACTGCCGCTGCCTGCATATCGGTTGCCAATGCAATTTCCTCAATAATGGAATTAATTCTCTGGCTTCCTTCCACAACCGCCTGCATGGCCTGGGTCGTTACAGAAGTAATTCTGGTTCCGTTTTCCACCGCCTGCATGGTTTCCTCAATGAGCAGCGTAGTATTCTTAGCAGCCTCTCCTGATTTACTTGCAAGGTTGCGCAC
>JAEWRS010000040.1 GCA_023398855.1 Bacillota bacterium | reverse complement strand
CGATTAAATCGGTCCTTGCTGAAAGGCAGAAGGTGTTGTTGTAATAGTTTTTTATCACCTCCCTGGAAGTTAAGTAATCCAGCAGCTTTATGGCCTCCTCCCAGTCCGCTGTTGTAGTGACTCCTATGTTGTCTCCCTGGAGCAGATAGGTCTGCTTTTGGATATAAGGAATCTCTGCAATCCTATATGGGCACTTTTTATCCGAATTCTCCAGTATGGACATGGAGCTTAGCTCTGCAATGGCAATTTTCACATACCCCCTGGAAAATGCCTTCATCAGGTCCATCTGATTCCAGTTGATCACCTCCTGAGCCATAATCCCCTCATCCCTCATATTGCCCAGCATCTGATAAAGCTGCATACAGTTTTCCGTATCCAGGCTCCTCAAAGTCCCTCCGGCTGAATAAATCATCTGCAAAAAGCTGGAGGTAATGTCTTCTTTATTTTTCATAGCCAGGCCAAAACTATAGGTGCCAAGAGTATTGGTTTCCCTGCAAAGCTTATAAAGCCCCTCCATATCACCGGGTATGGAAGCACCATACTTTTTTAAATGATCCTCATTGTAAAACACCACATAAGGGTTGCTGGTAAAGGGAACTGCATAACAGACACCATTTACCACTGTGCTGCTGTAAGCATTCTTTAAATACAGACTAATCCTATCGGCTAACATATAGCTTGATAAATCTCTGAGTATTCCCATGGATTCCAGTGCAGGTGTTATGACGTTCTCACAGATGATCAGATCAGGAAGAGTATCCTGGTCCTTATCAAGGCAAAGCTGCTTTTGAAAGCCAGATTGGGAAACATACTGAATCCTGACTTCCGGGTTTCCCGGCACCAAAGAATATTCATCCACAAGCTGTTTTAAGTACTTCCCGCTTTCATCTTCCTTCCAGACAGCCATGACCACAAGATGGTCTCTTTTCTCCTTTTCTACAGCTACCTGGCTGGATTCCCTGTAATATTTAACAATCACACTGATGAGGAAACAAAAAACCAACATCCATAAACCAATGAGAAGCTTTTGTACAGTCCTGTTCATAAGCTAAAATACCTTTCTATAATCAGAGGGAGACACGCCCATAATAGAACGAAACACCTTGTTAAAATATTTGGTATCCCGGTAACCAACCATTTCAGCCACCTCGTGGATCTTGTAATTACCGCTGGTCAGAAGCTTTTTTGCTATGCTGATGCGGAATTCTCCTAAAAAAGTGCTGAAATTGATTCCCATTTCCCTGGCAAACAGCTTGCTTAAATATTCTGGTGTAATACCCACCAGATCAGCCGCATCAGAAAGGGAAATTTCCTTATCATATTTCTGTCTGATGAATTCAATGACATTTAGAATCATGCCATTGCCTGTCAAAGCAGCCTGTTCCTTGTCATCAATCACCATATCCATCATCTTCCAGTAGTTATTTAAGAATTTTTCCCTGCTGCTGGTTTTCAGCATATCGTTTAATAGGTATTGGTAAAGAGCTTCAATGTCTTTGTTTTTCATCAGATCCCTTGCAGTGTTAAGGACTGCCATGACAAACCGGACGGTGTGGTTTTTCACCACACTGGGTTCTTCCCCACTTTCAATGACGGCCTTTTCAAATTTTCTGGCGTTTCTTTTCATCCCCTCCTTATTTCCGCTTTTGATGTCTCTTTTTATCCTTCGTTCCACATACTCCGGATACTCTGCTTTTTCAAAGGACAGGTCCTTAATCAGCTGGGCGTCGATGATGCAGCTGTCAGGAAATACAAAGGCATAAGAAAGGTATTCCTGCATTTGCTTTAGAGTATCCTTTAGCATGAACATACCTTTCAGCTCGCCATAGCTGACCAGAAATTCCCCTTTCTTTTTTAGTTCTTTTAAAATCTGGGTTTTAAATATGGACTTTAAATACTTAACGTTCTGGCCATCAGAGATCATGACCAGGATCTGTTTCTCGTATGGAAGCTTAAAAACAAAAAATCCGGTGAGACAGATGGCATCAAGGCTGTCCTTAAGAACTTCCGCCATCTGGTTGGTCGTATCCTCCAGTATGCTTTCTGACTGGATCAGAAACAGGGAAATAACCTGATCCTTCTGCTTTCTTATTCTTTCAGTTAATTGCCTTTGGACCATTTCCTGATTCGTTTCATCTCCAGTCAGAAGGGAAAACAAAAGCTGTTCCGCAGATACCTTTTCCACCTTGTTCTTTGAGATTTTTTCTTCCACAGTCCCAAGGACTTCCATAATATCCTCTACATCCAAAGGCTTTAGTAAATAATCCATGACCGACAGCTGAATTGCCCTCTGGGCATATTCAAAATCAGAATACCCTGTAAGAAGGATGGCAGCTGTCACAACTCCTGCTTCCCGGATCTTATTGACCATGGTCAACCCGTCCATTTTTGGCATATTAATATCCGTTATAACAACGTCAGGGCGTAAAGATAATACCGTCTCCAGGCCGGCCTCTCCATCGCCTTCCCCTGCAACCACCTCATGGGGCGTGTATTTTTCAATGATTTTTATGATCCCGTTTCTGGTGTTTGGCTCATCTTCCACAATTACAACTCTCATACTCTTTATTAAATCCCCCTGTCTATTCTTCAAATAAAATCTCTGCCGTTATTTTCGTTCCCTTTTCATCCGACTCAATCATGAAATGCCCTTCCTCCCCATAATAATATTTGATCCTCATGATCACATTCCTCACTCCAATACTCCCTTCCATGGCGCTACTTAAGTAATCATAATGATTCAGTTCCCTGACCAGCTCCTCATCCATGCCCTTTCCATTATCAGCCACATGGACCACCAAATGCTTTTCTCCTTTTTTTCTAATGGAAATGGTAATTTCATCCTGACCTGTATTTCCTGGAAATCCGTGAATAATGGCATTTTCGATCAAAGGCTGGAATAAGAGCTTGTGCATCTTTAAATCCAGAACCTCTTCATCCACATTCATGATACAGTGAAAGGAAAAGGAAAATCTCTGCTGCTGCAGAAAAATATACTGCTTTAAATACTCTGTCTCACTTCTCACACTGACCACGCCATTGCTTTTATGTATGCTGTACCGCAGGATAGTAGCAAGATTTTTCAGCATCTTGCTGATGAGGAACTGCTCATTTTCTATTGCAATCCAGTTGATGGCATCTAAGGTATTGTATAAAAAGTGGGGATTGATCTGAGCTTCCAAAGCCTTTAATTCTGCGTTTTTCTCGCGAAGCAGAGCTTCCTTTTCTATCTTTCCTGACTGATCGATCTTTTGTACCATATGATTAAAATGCTTTGCTATCTTTCCAAACTCATCCTGCCAGGTATGTTGGATCTGTACCGTATAATCTCCTTTGTAAGCCTTGTCCATGGCAGAGGTGATCTGTTCAACACAGACCTGTAAGGAACCTGCAAACTGGATCATTACCAGAACACTGGTGATGATAATCAGAATAGTAAGCAGGATGATTACTTCAAAAATGTATTTAAAATCCTTCAGCGGTTCCTTGTTGTCCCGGACGCTGACCAGCACGAACTGTTCTTTCATCACTGGCTTTGTGTAAATGCTGTAGGATCCGCTTTTCATGATCTGCCGGGCTTCCACTCCCTGCCGGATTCTTGTGTCCATCTGAGGTAACGGCTCTTTTTTGCTGTCATCTCTTCCATCTGAAATATCCGTTCCAATTAAGTCCGCCCTTGTGCTGGAAATAATGTTTCCTCCTCCATCACAGAGGAAGGAAATATTGACCTGGTTTTCGTTTTCCTGGGAATAGGTTTCCCTGATGTTAGACTCATCAAGGCAAATTAAAATACTTCCCACAGTTCCCTGTCTGTAATTGTTTATGTCAGCAATCCTGTGCCCCAGATACATGATGTTACGTTTTGTACCGTCCGCTTGTTCCCGGCTTATGACACCGGAATAAACGGTCCGTGTATTGTGAAAGGTCTCATTGGCCACATTCAGCCAGCTTTCGTCCTTCTCCGGAAAGCAATAGCTGTCCATGGTGCTGTTGGTAATGGAATCAAACAGGATACACTCCTTTTTCAAGGTCACCACTGCGATCCCTAATATTTCCGGATGAAGAAAAGAGATGTTTTCTAAATCCTCCTCCAATTGCTTTTTTAGCAGATAATAATTTCTGGAATCCCAAACATTCAGCTTTTCCAACATAACAGCGTATTCATTTTCCGTATAAATGGACATGATAATGCTGTCATATTCGGAAAAAAAATCTTCCAGCCCTTTCTGAGATAATCTCATATTGCTTTCAACCAGAATATCCGTCTGCTTTTTTATGGTGTTGGCCGCAATGATACAGGTGATGACTTCAATTATCATCACAGGAACAATGGAGAAAAAAAGCAGTATCATCAATGTTTTTTTTGCAATTCCCCTACTCCGGTATTTGTCCACCAAAAATTTGATCAAATCTTGTCCTCCCCCTGGCCAGGCAGATATTAACAATCCGCTTTGTCACCTGATTCGGTAAATTTTTCCATTTTACCTCTCATTTTTGTATTATAACATAATTTGCAAATAAGAATAATAGTAGACCCTGGAAAAAATACCAGGGTCCTTGTCTGAACAATGATTGTTTGATTGCGGATGATGACCGGATACCCGCTGGTTTAAATACAACCGCCGGCTTTCCTTTTTATTTAGCTTAAACCCATGTTCTTTCTTTTTTTCATGATGTGGGCTTCGATATCCTCTGCAACCTGCACCGGATCATCTCCTAAAGCCACTTTTCCTCCGGTTAAGCCCTCTACACCTTCTGTGAATAATTTCACCAGCTCTGGAGCACCGGTGATAAAGGGGGTTGGGGATAAATGGGTATAAGCCCCATATGCCACTGCAAACAGGCCGTCAATGGTGGCCTTTTGTTCCATCCATTCCGGTGCTGTTACCGCTATGGGCAGATCTGGAATGTCTGCATCCAGATGATCAGCCAGAGCCGTTACAAGCATGGACATTCTTCCTGTATCCGTACAGGTTCCAAAGCTTAACACCGGGGGGATCCCAAGTGCTCTGCACACTCCCTGCAGACCTGCTCCTGCCTGATTAACCGCATCCAAATTACACATTCCCGCAACCTCCAGCCCATGGTTGCCACAGCCTCCTGCCACCACCAGAATGTCTCTTTTAATCAGTTCCTTTGCTAAATTCACTGTATTCCAATCCTGAGGGCCATTTCTTAAAGTAGAGCAGTTTGCTAATGCCACGATTCCCTTTAACTGGCCTTTTGCAATGACCTCCACAAGATTATTTAAATCATTGCCTATGGCACCCAGCACTGCTTCCGTGGAAAATCCTGCAATGGCCTTTTGTTTGTACTTTGGCACCATTGGCTTGATCTTTTTATGCCGTTTCTTGAAATTATCAATGGCAATCCGGATGCATGTTTCCGCCATCTCTTCTGCCTTCTTGGGATAATAAGGCATCTTGTGTTCTGTCCCAGGAACACCGATGATGGTGCTTACACTTACCAGAGCAACCTGGTATTTTTCCGCATACTGGTCAATAGCCGGCGGAGAGCAGTTCTCCTCCATGACAAATGCGTCCACAGTCCCTGTTGCTAAAAATGGCTCAATGGCCAGCCAGTTTCCCATCAGACCTACAAATACATCATCCATTTCAAATCTCTGGAGCATTTCCTGACCCGTTTCAATGGACCCTACAATGTGAATCCCCTTTGCCCCGGCCTGTTTGGCCATATCCTGAAACTCCTGCTTTCTGGCCATCTCTAAAGCGGCGACTCCGATCCTTGGCTGATGTCCGTTAAATGCAATATTTACATAATCAGGGTCCATGATTCCCAGATCCACATCCACTTCATGAGGCATGGGCGTTCCGAACAATATATCCTGTGTCATTTCCAGACCGATCTGAGCGGTATAGATTGTGGACAAGCCTAAGCGCAGGGCCTTTGTAGCCAGGGATACATAATCACCGTCAACGTTAGTCAGACAGCTTGCTATGCTGTTCTGCACTTCATGCTCCACACCCGATGGGTAAATGTGCAAGTCTTCCCAAACCTTTTTCCGTTTTTTCGGGGAAAAGACCTGCACCATGACACTTTCCTCATCAGGGCCTGATTTCATTTCCTGATCAAGAAATTCTGCAAGGCAGACAGCCATCTGGTTCACATCCTGATTGGTGCTGATTCCTGTTTTTTCACACATCCATTTTAATTTATCAACATCCTTAATCCGGAAAACCGTATTCCCTTTCCCTGTTTCTTTTAAGGTCCGGAAGGCTTCGTATGCATGGTGGGCATAGGTAGCTGCTCCCATAATATTTCTCATGAGAAGATTTCTCATGGCCATGGCATCAGGGCCGATTCCGCAGACACCCTTTTCCGGCCCCTTCTGCCCATTCAGCCTGCAGGGCCCGTTTGTACATAATTGACAGCTTAATCCCTGCAGACAAAATTTGCACCGTATTTTTTCCTGCTCATCCCATCTGGAAAAAACACTTGACAAGCCGTCATCCCGTATTCTCACCAGCATCTCCTCTACGGAGTCATGATAGCTTACCCGTCCTTTTGTTTTCTCTAAAACCGTCTCTGGCATAATTACCTCCATTAAAATATTATTCAGTCTGTAGTATGCCAAATTTTAGAAATACTTATTCTGTTCTATACAATATTCAGCAATCCCTAAACCTGTCCTATTACCCTCCCAGGGTCACATCCTGCCTGGAATACCATTCAATGGCATCATATACATGCTGGGGTGTGAAGTCCGGCCAAAAGTCATCCACAACATACATATCCGAATAAACAGACTGCACCGGCAAAAAACCGGACAGCCTTCTGCGCCCTCCCCAACGGATCACCAGATCGATTCTGGATACATCCCGGGTTTTTAAAGCAGGACCTATGGCCCCGTCATGAAGTCCCAAATCCCATTCCCAGCTGTAATTCACCAGAAAATTAATTTTTATCCCGCCTCTTCCGAACTGGTGTCTGATGGTATAAGGCTTCAGCTCCTCCGGAAACATGGCTGACGTAGTTTTCCCCAAAACCAGCAGCTCCGCATCTTCTTTTGCAAGCTCCTCCACTGCCTTTATACATGCCTTTGAAAAAGCCTCTCTCTGAATGGAAGGACGCTTTGTATTATCCACCGTAAACCCATAAAAAGTCATTTCCTCTATTCCCAGCTTCCTGCAAAGATGGTATAGAGTCATTCCAGGGGATATTCCCCTTTCATACCCATCCTCTTTTTCCATTCCCTTTCCCACGGC